>NZ_JBQDYE010000008.1:0-135683 GCF_052044155.1 Salinisphaera sp. SWV1 | reverse complement strand
TACGCCACGTTCGCTACGCCTCGTCTTGCCGCAAAACAGCGCTTGGCGCGGACGTGCACGAAACGGCAACAGGCCCTGGTCGCCGCTTCAGGCCGCGGTTTCACGCGCCAGAAAG
This sequence comes from Salinisphaera sp. SWV1, assembly GCF_052044155.1. NCBI lineage: Bacteria > Pseudomonadati > Pseudomonadota > Gammaproteobacteria > Salinisphaerales > Salinisphaeraceae > Salinisphaera > Salinisphaera sp. SWV1. Next base: position 135,568 of record NZ_JBQDYE010000008.1, on the reverse strand, counting down.
GCGGCCAGATCGTTGATCGTCGGGTAGTCGAACAAGTCGTTGATTTCGATGGTATCCGGCCAGCGCGCCTCGATGCCTTCGTGGATCTGGGCCAGCTCCAGTGAGGAGAGTCCGATCTCGAACAGGTCATCGCCGGGGCCGATCTGCTTGTCCGGGGCGACTTCATCGCAGATCGCCTTGAGTGCGTCCGCGAGGCCGGCGCCGGTCGGCGCGTCGGCAGCCGTATCGCGGGTTGCCATCAACGCGTCCAGCTCGGCGACGACATCGTCGAAGCCGCCCTCGGCATAATCGCGGGCGAGGGCGGCGCGTTGCAGCTTGCCGCTGGTGGTCTTGGGCATCTGGCGCACCGGGATCACGCGATCCACCGGCAGGCCGGTGCCGTGATTCACGCGCTGCGCGAGCGCGCGCGCGATGGGCACGAAATCCTCGGTATGGCCGCGAAAGACCACGAAAAATACCAGCTCGTCGGCGTCCGCGCCGGGTGCCCGCACGCCCGCCGCGGCCACCTTGTTCAGCTCCACGCCGTCGGCGGCCTGGGCGATGGCTTCCAGATCCTGGGGATAATGGTTGGCGCCGTTGACGAAGATGATGTCCTTGGCGCGCCCGGTGATGTACAGATCGCCCGCATGCACGAAGCCGAGATCGCCCGTATCCAGCCAGCCGTCGCCGATCCGTGCCGCCGCGTTGGCCGCGTCGTTGGCGTAATAGCCGGCGGTGACGTTGGGTCCGGCGATCCAGACCCGGCCGACCGTATCCGCGCCCAGCGCATGGCCGTCGGCGTCGGCGATGCGCAGGTCCGCGCCGGCGACCGGGCTACCGAGATTCACCAGTTCAACGGCGTTGTCGGAATCGTCGAAGCGCACGCTGTCGCCGATGCCCAGCTCGCCGCGGGCGACCCTGACCGTGGACAGGCCGGCGCCGGCCGGCGGGAAGGTCGCGGCCAGGCTGGCCTCGGCCAGCCCGTAGACACAGAACATGACGTCGGGCGACAGGCCGGTCGGCGCGAGTGTTTCCAGAAATTCACGTGCCAGCGGCGCGGCGATCGCTTCGGCGCCGTTGTAGATCAGGCGGACATGCGACAGATCGATATCCGGCAAGCCCTTGGCGCCGATCGCGCGCAGTGTGTGGCGATAGCCGAAGTTCGGCGAACACAACAGCGTGGCTTTCTTCTCGGCCGCCTTGTCCAGCCACAGCAGCGGGCGCCGGGCGAACAGATCGGTCGCCATCAGGTGATGATTGAAGGCGTGGCAAAGCAACGTCAGATGGAACCCGATCAGGCCCATGTCGTGGGTCAGCGGCATCCAGGAGAGGGCGACTTCGTGCGCGCCGAAGGCCGAGCCTTCGGTGATGGCCGCGATGTTGGCCAGTACGTTGGCATGGGTCAGCACCACGCCCTTGGGGTCGCCGGTCGAGCCCGAGGAGAACTGGATGAAAGCCGTGTCGTCGGCCGCCGGTGTAGCACGCTCGGCGGCCTGCTCGACCGCCGGCGGCTCGTCCGACAACGCCGTTTCGGCCAGGCGTTCGCCGGCGGCGGCTGCGCCGTTGTTTTCGAAATAGCCGAGGATACGCTCCATGTGACGCGCGTCGGTGACCACGCGCGGCTCGCCCATGTGCGCCCAGACCTTGGCCAGCTTGGCCAGATGCGCATCGGTCGCCCCCGCGGCCACCGGTACCGGGATCAGCCCGCCGTAGATCGCCGCCCAATAGAACTGCACGAAGCGCAGGTTGTCGGCGATGTATAGAATGATCGGATCGCCCGGCGCCGCGCCCTCGGCCTGCAGCACGGCCAGCATGCGCAGGGCGGCGCGCTTGAGCAGGCGATAACTCAGGCGGCGCTCGTCGTTGGCGCCGTCGATGAAGCCGATCTCGCCGTCGGTTTCGGCCGCGGCGTCGAGCGCGTCGGCCAGCGTGTTGAACGAAGTCATAACGTGGGTCATTCGCGCCGCAAAGCGACGGGTTTGATTACCGGGGCGTCAATTGTAAATAAATTCCGTCCGCCGGCCGTAGATTGATTGCCGATTCGATCGCCGGCTCGCCGTCGCCGAGCCAGGTCGGGGTGAACCGGCGCAGCAGCGTAGCCAGATGCACGCGCATTTCGGTGGCGGCCACATGCTCGCCGATACAATGCCGCGGGCCGGCCGCGAACGGCAGGTAGGCCAGGCGATGGCGCGGTTCATCCGCGCGTGCGAAGCGATCGGGGTCGAAGCGTTCCGGGTCGCGCCAGTAGCCGGGATGACGCTGCAGCAAATAAGGGCTCACGAATACCTGCGTGCCGGCGGCGAGGGTGTGATCGCCGAGTCTCTGATCGGTCAGCGCGCGGCGCGACAGCAGCCAGCCCGGCGGATACAGCCGCAGCACCTCGGCCACGACCCGGTCGGTGTAGGCCAGCGTTTCGCGGTCGGCGCCGCCGGTCTCGCGCAGCCCGCTTTCGTCCGTCGCATCGACTTCGGCCTGCATGCGCGCGCAAACGCTGGGATGGCGGGCGATCAGATACCAGGCGAAGGCCAGGGCGCTGGCAGTGGTTTCGTGGCCGGCCACGATCAGCGTCATGACTTCGTCGATAACGGCAGGGCGGCTCATCGGCTCGCCATCGCGATCGCGTGCGGCCAGCAGATGGCCGAGAAAATCGAAGTCGTCGCGCGGGCCTGCGGCCAGGCGGCGCTCGATGATGGCGTCGACGGTCTGTTTCAGGCGATGAAAACGGGCGGCGAAACGCAGATCGCGCGCCGGCTCCTCGGTCAGCAGCGCGAACGGATTGGCACCGTCGTCCACCAACCGGGCGTAGTCCGCGCCGAAGATCGACTTGAGCACGATCACGAGCGTGAGTTCGCTGGTATGGCTTTCGGCCTCGAGCGCATCGCCGCGCTCGGCCACCCGTTGCCAGCGCTCGGCCAGCGCGAGATTCTCGGCCACGATCATCGCGTTGAAATCGGCCAGACGGCGCGGGCGGAAGGCCGGCTGGATCAGGCGCCGCTGGCGGGTCCAGAAACCGCCCTCGCTGACCATGATGCCGTTGCCCAGAAGAATCCTGACACGGTCCAGCCCCATGCCTTTCGTATAGTCGTGGGCATGGCGGACGAGCACCTGCTGGGCCAGCGCCGGATCGTTGACGATCCAGTGCGCGGGGCCGCCCCCGGTCGACGGCACGGCGAACAGGTCGCCGTATTCGGCCTGCCAGGCCACGAGCTGCCGGCGGGTGGCATCATCCGGGGCGAGCGGGAACGCGGTCGCCGGACCGGGCAGGCCGGCCGCCGTGGCATGATTTGGCGTCGACTCGTTGGATTCGCACATCGCCGTCATGCCCGGCGCCTCGACCCACGTGGGACGCGATAGCCATAGCGGAACATCATGATTGTGTTAAATAACCATTTATGCTTGTAGTGTACATCGTCCTCGATCCGGCGCGCGAGGCGCTTTTTGCCGAGCGTTCCGCGACCCGGGCGCCGCCGGCCTATCGTGCGCGCGTCGAGGCGATGGGCAGTGCGGCGGCCCGGGCGCGGACGATGGCGGGGTTATGGTTGCTCGAACAGGGGCTGGCTCTCCTGGATCTGCCGCCGGAGCGGATCGAGGGGTTGGGCTTCGGCGCCGGGGGACGGCCGCAGTTCGCCGACGGACCGTCCTTCAGTATTTCGCACAGCGGCGGGCTCGTGGCCTGCGCGGTCGACGCCGAGGGCGTGATCGGGCTCGACGTGGAGCAGCGCCGCGACGGGGTCTCGCCGCGGCTGCGGCGCTGGGTCGCGCCGGACGGCGATTTCTTCGCCGCCTGGTGCGCGCGCGAGGCGGCCGTCAAGGCCAGCGGGCGGGTCGGTCTGGCGCGCATTCGTGCCACGACGATCGATGGCGCGTTCGCCTGCCTGGACGGTCACCGTTGGCATCTGTTGCCGTTGTCGCTGGCGCCCGGTTATGCCGCCTGCCTCGCGGCAGCGCGCACCCTGGCGCCGGCGGCGATCGGATGCGTCGACGCCGGCGATCGACTCAGCCGCGCTCGCGCCGGATGAAGTACAGGCCGGTGTAGATCTTGGGGTCGACCGGCAGACCCTCGGCTTCGCGCGCGGCGAGCCAATCGTCGATGGTGTCCAGCGCGACGGCATGCACGGTGATGTCTTCGCTGTCATCGCCGCCGCCGGGGCCGACGCGCGCCAGATCGTGCGCGCGATAGAACCATTGCGTTTCGCCCGACAGGCCGGCGCTGGGCGGCCCGGCGGTCATGTATTCCAGCCGCGCCGGGCGATAGCCGGTTTCCTCTTCCAGTTCGCGCGCGGCGGCTACGGCCAGGGCTTCGTCCTCCTCGCCGGCAATATCGCCCACCAACCCGGCCGGCAATTCCAGCACGGGGCCGCCCAGCGCGGGGCGGGGCTGTTCCACCATGAGCAGTTCATCGTCGGGTGTCACGGCCACGATCACCACCGCCCCGCGCGCGTTGACCCGGTCGACGAATTCCCAGGTGTCGATGCGCTGCAGACGCAGGTAGTCGCCTTCGTAGAGTATTTCGGTATCGGCCATCGGAGGATTGGATGAAAAAAGCGATGGGCGGAGTTTAGGGCCTGTGGCCGTCTTACGCGACGCCGTGCCGCAGCACACCGCATCCGCGCTTTGTTAAGCTTGCGCCGCACCGGCGGGCTCGCTCGATAGCGCATGCCGGTTTCCACAGCAACCGCCCGGGGCGAGACCCATCATGAGCAAGGCAGCGCATCGTATTCTCATCGTCGGCGGCGGCGGCCGCGAGCACGCCCTGGCGTGGAAACTGGCGGCCTCGCCACGGGTGGCGCATGTCTATGTCGCCCCCGGTAATGCCGGCACCGCCACCATGACGGATGTCAGTAATGTGGCGATTGGCGTGGACGAGCTCGACGCCCTGCGCGATTTCGCGCTCGACAACGCCGTGAGCCTCACCGTGGTCGGGCCCGAGGCGCCGCTGGCGATCGGCATCGTGGATCTGTTCGAGGCGGCCGGACTGGCCTGCTTCGGCCCGAGGCAGGCGGCGGCCGAACTCGAGGCCAGCAAGGCGTTTTCCAAGGATTTTCTGGCCCGTCACGCCATTCCCACCGCCGACTACGCCACCTTCGCGGATTACACGGCGGCCGCGGCCTATATCCGGGCGCGCGGCGCGCCGATCGTGATCAAGGCCGATGGCCTGGCCGCGGGCAAGGGCGTGACCCTGGCACACACGGTCGACGAGGCGCTGGCTTCGGCCCGCGACATGCTTGAGGACAACGCCTTCGGCGATGCCGGCGCCCGCATCGTGGTCGAGGAATTTCTTGCCGGCGAGGAAGCCAGCTTCATCGCCATGGTCGACGGCACGCATATCCTGCCGCTGGCCAGTTCACAGGATCACAAGGCCGCCTACGACGGCGATACCGGCCCGAACACCGGCGGCATGGGGGCGTATTCGCCCGCGCCCGTGGTCACCGACGACATCGCCGAGCGCGTGATGAACGAGGTGATGCGCCCGACCGTAGCCGGGCTGGCCGCGGATGGCCGCGCGTTCACCGGATTCCTGTATGCCGGCCTGATGATCGACGAGACCGGCGCGCCGCGGGTGCTGGAATTCAATGTGCGCATGGGCGACCCGGAAACCCAGCCGATCATGATGCGGCTGGAATCCGATCTGGTGGATCTGCTTGAGGCTGCCATCGCCGGACAGCTCGACACCGTCGAGGCGCGCTGGCGCGATGAGGTCGCGCTCGGCGTGGTCATGGCGGCGGGCGGTTACCCGGGCGCGTATGCCAAGGGCGATGTGATCGAAGGGCTCGACCGTGCCGTGGCCGAAGATGTCGAAGTCTTTCACGCCGGCACCGCGCTCGACGACGAAGGTCGGGTGGTGACCACTGGCGGGCGCGTGTTGTGTGTCTGTGCGCTGGGTCGCGATGTCGCCGAGGCCCAGGAAAAAGCCTATCGCGGCGTCGCCGGCATCCAATGGCCGAACGCCAGCTATCGCCGCGATATCGGCCATCGCGCCATCAAACGGGGCAATTCCGTTCGATAAACCCGCGGGTTGGCTCGGGGCGCTGATTCATTTGGCATTTTATGTTTGCAGTCCGCCAATGAACGCGAAGAGCGCTAATGGCGGGTCGGTATTCCGACCTGATCGACACGGGGCGCCGTCGTGCTTTCGGGACTTCGTTCGGCAAAAAAATCTGTCCGCAGATCAACACAGATTCACGCAGATGCGGTTGTGCTTTCGTGGCATAGCGGACTCGAGGCGCTAACCGGCGACGGCGTCGGACAAAGGTTGCAAGTCGGAGGGTTCGTTGGGGAACGAAGCCCATACAGCCGCTTGCGCCACGATCGAGCTAGTGCTCTCAATGACTAACCGTCATCTGCGTAAATCGGCGTTGATCTGCGGACAAATGCATCGAGAAACGAAGCGAGCAGCCCTACGGCGCCCGTAACTACGGATGTCGTGAACCCGCCCCGCCATTAGTGCTCTTCGCGTTCATTGGCGGACTGGATTCGCGATCTGCCGGTTTCGGGGCAGAAGAAAAGCGTGCGATCCGCTCAGCGCTGTCTTTCGGTGCGTATATCGCGCGCATAAAAAAGCGGGCGCCGTAGCGCCCGCTTTAAGTCCGCCGAACCGCCCGGATATGCCGGGCGGTTGCAGATATTGCTTACTTCTTGATCAGATCGCCGTCGAAGTAGAAGGCGACGGCCAGGTTGAAGCGGCCATGCCAATCGCCGTTGTTCGGGCCATCGAAGGCCATGGCGCCATTCTTGGACTCGATCCACTCTGCCCAGATATCCACCGGGCCGGCGAACATGGCGATGCCGGTGGTGTTTTCCTGGACGTCGCCGATACGGTTGCCCACGTTGTCGTAGTTGCCGTAGCCGGAGTGCAGATAGCCGTAGTCATTATAGACTTCGAAGCTGCTGATCGGGCCCATGTTGCTGACGTTGAACGTCCGGCCGACGCTGGCCGCGTACAGCTGGCCCTTGGCGGGCATCAGGTAACCGTAGCCATAATCCTGGAACGGCACGGCCTCGGTGTTGCCACCGGCGATGTCGCTCGGGATGTTGTACTTGTAGTCGACGAACTGACCCTGCAGCACCCAGTTGCCGAGGTCGGCCTCGGCCGCCAGGGTACCGGCCCAGCGCGAGCCGTATTTGGTGTTGCCGTTGTTGCTGGTGTACTCGAGCTCGCCACCACGGCCGGCGATCGACAGGTTCAGCGTATTGTCGCCGTTCAGCTTGATGGTACGGCCCAGACGGGCGTTGCCGCCGTTGACCAGACGGGCGCCGCTGCTAACAAGGTCCCCGTTGGCATTTTTCGTGCCGCTCAAATTCGGGTTACCGCCGTACGTGCTCTGCTGCGACAGGCCCTGATTCTTGAACGCGTCGAGGTCGAAGCGCCAGCCGTTGTTCTCGTACTTGTACCCGAGGCCGGCGGCCTGGTTGTCGGCGAAGCCGGCATAGTAGTTCAGGTTGGCCCAGAACGATTGATAGCCGTAGGGCAGGTTGCCGAAGGGCACCTGGAACATGCCGCCCTTGACCTGGCTCGTGTCGTTGGGGCCGAAGTCGTACGCGGCCCAGGCGTTATGCAGATACTGGCCTTTATTAAAGTTCACGGTGGACCAACGATAGTCGGCGGCATAGGTGAGTTTGCCGTACTGCCCGGCCACATTCAGATCGAAATAATCGAGGATCAGGTCCCCACCGCTGCCTTTGTTGGCGGAATGTTGTTTCTTCTGGTATTCCGCGACCACACCACCGCCGATGGTGAGCTTCTTGGTCGGCCCCGAAGACTGCGTGCTCGTGGTGGGCGCTGTCTGCGCCTTCTGCTGCTGTTCCTGCTGGGTCTTCATATCCTGCACCTGCTGCTGCAGCTGCTGGATCTGGTCCTGCAGCTGTTGCAGCGTGGGCTGGTCAGTACCGCTATGGGCGGCGGCCTGTACCGACCACAGCGCGGTACAACCGCACACGGCGAGTGCCAGGGTCTTGGCTGGATGTTGACGCATCATTATTCTCCCTACTCCCTTTTTAAAAAGCATTGTGCCGAACAAGGCGCTCGGATTCGCGAATCGTTTGGCGGCACCGCTCCAGGGCGGCATGGCGACCAACGTCTACTGCGACGGAGGAGCGATCGGTGTCAGGATCCGCCCCAGCGGGTCTGATCCGGCAGGCCGATCGACGCTCGCCATCGACACACGACGCTGGCGAAGCCAACAGATCGCAACCGATTTCGACGTCCAACGAATTGCCCCCCTTGGCAAGTAGTCCGCGAACTCCCTTTTATTCGCGTTATCAACATACCACTAATTTACTAGCAATTTAAATCCCTGCGGGTAAAAAAACTTTCATGCCGGGTTTCGGCACGTACCGGCGAGGGTCTTTTTTTTCCCTTTAAACGCAGCAGGTTAACAGGCCGCTTAATGCGGCCGGGGCCGCGCTGCCCGGCCGACTTATACGAGAGACGTGTATCCAGCATGCTGATCAAGCCGACCGAACGCGGTCTGTATTGCGGGGCCGGGGATTTCTACATCGATCCGTGGCGGCCGGTTGAACGCGCGTTGATCACGCATGCGCATGCCGATCACGCCCGCCCCGGGCACCGGCGCTACTGGACGGCGGCGCCCGGCGAGGCGCTGCTGCGGCATCGGTTGGGCGCTGACATCGATTGTTCCGGCGTTGCCTACGGCGAATCGCTGAGGTTCGGGGACGCGCGGGTCTCGTTCCATCCGGCGGGGCACATCCTCGGTTCGGCCCAGATCCGGGTCGAAGCGGGCGGCGAGGTGTGGGTGGCGTCCGGCGACTACAAGCGGGCGCACGATCCCACCTGCGCCGATTTCGAGCTCGTGCCCTGCGATACCTTCATTACCGAGGCCACGTTTGCGCTGCCGGTCTATCGCTGGTCGTCCAGCGCCGAGGTGGCGCGCGAGGTGGCCGCCTGGTGGCGCGACAACGCCGCCGCCGGGCGGGCCAGCGTGCTGTTCTGTTATGCGCTCGGCAAGGCTCAGCGGTTATTGGCCGAGCTGGGTCAGCGCGATGATCTGCCAGCGCAAAGGGCGTTTCTGCACGGCGCGCTGGTGCCCCTGACGCAGGTTTATCGCGCGGCCGGCATCGAAATGCTGGCCACCGAACCGGTTTCGGCGCAGCCCAAGGATCGTGATTTATCCACGGCGCTGGTGCTGGCGCCGCCCTCGGCGGCCGGTTCGCGCTGGATGCGCCGTTTCGGCGAACATCGCAGCGGGTTTGCCTCGGGCTGGATGCGGATTCGCGGCAACCGCCGCCGGCGCGGCTACGATCGGGGTTTCGTGCTGTCGGATCATGCCGACTGGCCGAGTCTGATCGATACCATCGAGGCCACCGGTGCCCGCCGCGTACTCGCAACCCATGGCCGCACGGACGTACTGGTCTCGTATCTGCGCCAGCGCGGCATCACGGCCGAGCCGCTGGCGACGGATTATGCCGACGGCCCGGAGCGCGAGGACAACTGATGTGGGCGATCGCCACCCGGCGTAGGCTATGATGATGCCATCGACTCGCCATCAACGAGAGGTCGATCATGGCTGTCGCAACGTGCGCGATGGGATGCCTCTGGAAGCCGGAGCCGATCTTCCGCCGCATCCACGGGGTTGCGGATACGGCGGTTGGCTGCGCTGGCGGCGACCTGCCGAATCCGTTCGACCCGCAGCTTTGCGCCGGTGCCACCGGTCAGGCCGAAGTGGCGCAGGCGTCGTACGACCCCGAGCGCTTCGGTTACACGGCAGGGCGGGATGTGTTCTGGCAGCACCGCGATCCGCACCCCCGCGCCCGGCAGGGCGCGGACGTGGGACGCCCGTATCGGTCGGCGATGTTCACCCACGGCGATGCCGAGCGCGCCGCAGCGCGGGCCAGCCGGGACGTGTATCCGACGCAACGAACCCGGCCGGTCGTCACCGAAATCGAGCCGCTGCGGGCCCTCTATCGCGTCGAGGATTATCATCAGCGATTTATGGAAAAGACCGCTACGCTGTGTCTGTAGTCGACGCCCGGGCCCGGGCGTGCGTCGCAGGGGGCGAACCCGAACGCTGGCGGCGACCGCCGCCCGGCCCTTGAGATGGTGATGCGTCGCTCCGAGGCGCCCAAAGCGCGCCGTGCGCGCCGTGCGCTGTCCCTGCCGGATCACGCCGAGGATCGGGCACGTCTGGCGCTGCATCGAATGGAACGGTCGCTGGTTCGCGCCCGGCTCGATCGCCCGAATCTCCTGCCCGATGCGGACTACCAGAATCTGCGCTATGCCATCGGCCTGGCGCGGCTCGGGCGTTTCCGGCCGTTCAATCAGCCGGACGGCCCGGAGGTCGATATCGATATGGCGCCGGTGCTGCCGCTGCGCGACTGGCTGCTCAATCATCTGCACGATCCACTCCGCCTGCCGTCGCCGGCCGAGGACAAGCTGGCAATCGCGCGCGAGGCGGCCGGCGTGGCCCGTTCGCGCGCCGCCCGCGTACGCGCCGCACTGCTGGATACGCACCGCGACGATTTCGATGCGGCCGCGCTCGATCGCGAGGCCGGCCAGCGCGCGCTGGTGGTTGTCGCCGGCGGCGGTGGCGGGGCCGGCTATGTCTATGCCGGCGCCTTCGCCTGTCTGGCCGAAGCCGGGTTGGTGCCCGACTACATCGTCGGCAACTCGATGGGCGCGATCCTCGGTCTGATGCGGGCCCAGCACCGCTACGCCGATATCGACGAGCACATCGATTTCGCCGCCGGGCTGAAAAAGAGCGATATCTATTCGGCCGCGCGCCGGCGGCGCAGCGAGTTCTGTCTGGGCGGCCTGTTCCACCTGCATCTGACCGCGCTGCATCAACGGTTTGCCACCGGCGATCTGCGGCGCCCGCTGCGCCTGGACGAGCTGGATATCCCGCTGGACGTGATCGTCGCCGGGTTGAAGCGTCATTCGTATGAGCGCCTGTCGGCGGAAATCCGGGCCGGGGAAGCACGCGCGGCGCGTCTGCTGCCGTTGCCGGTGCGCGTGGCCTCGCGGCTGACGCGCATCCTGCAGTTCTTTCGCAGCGACATGGTGGTGCCGATCGTGCTCGGCCGCGATACCACCACGCGATCGCTGCATGCGGTGGATGCGGCCGGTTTCTCGGCGGCGGTGCCCTCGATCCTGCAATACGAACCGGGCGCGCGCGCCGGGTCGACGCGCGAAATCCTTTCGCACCTCATGGCGTATCACGAACTCGTGGCGCTGGTGGATGGCGGCGTCGCCGACAATGTGCCCACCCGCGCGGCCTGGCGCGGTGTGGCCGCGGGCCGCGCCGGCGGCACCCGCAACGGTTATTACCTCGCCTTCGACTGCTTCCTGCCGCATGTCGATCCGAAGAACCTCTGGCTCTGGCCGATCACCCAGACCGTGCAGCGCCAGATGCGGGTGAACCGCGTCTATGCGGATACGATGGTGCGCTTCCGGCGCACCTTGTCGCCGACGAATCTGGTGCCCGGCCGGGCCGGGCTCGAGCTGGCCGTGGCATGGGGGCGGCAGACCATGCAGGAAAGACTGCCGGAAGTGCGTGCCATGCTGGCACCGGCGACGCTCGGCGCAGCCCCGGGGGCGCGTTGAGCCTGAGCGAACACGTCGGCCGTCGGGAGACGCCGGACCCGTTCGCGGTCATCTCGGGCGATCGCAGCCTGGCCGAGCGCCTGCTGCTGCTCTGGGATCTGGCGATCATCGGGCTGGTGACGATCAACCTGGCGTTGATCATCTTCGACACGCTGTTCGCCATCGCGCCGGTGGGTCATGCCGTCGGCGCGCTCTGGCCGGCCGCCCACGATTGGTATGCGCAGCATGTGCACCGGAATTTCACCGCCATCGATCTGGCGTTCGTCAGCGTGTTCGTGCTCGACGTGCTGGCGGGCTGGATGTTGGCGATCATGCAGCAGCGCTACCCGCGCTGGTATTTCTATCCGTTCGCGCGCTGGTTCGACGTGCTTGGCTGCATCCCGGTGGCCGGTTTCCGGTTTCTGCGTGCGCTACGCGTGATCTCGATCGTGATGCGCCTGCAGCGGCTCGGCGTGATCGATATCCGCGGCTGGGGGCTCTATCGCCAGCTGATGGTGTACTACGACATCGTGGTCGAGGAGATCTCGGACCGGGTCGTGCTCAAGGTGCTGACCGGCGTGCAGGACGAAATCAAATCCGGCGGCCAGCAACTCTCACGCCGGATCGTGCGCGATGTGATCGCGCCGCGGCGCCGCCCGTTGACGCGTGCGGCCAGCGCCCAGCTGGAGTACGCGATCGTGGCAGCCTACCGCGGCAATCGCGATCAGATCCAGGCCTATCTCGGTCGTATCGTGGGCCGGGCCGCGGATGCCAATCCGGCGCTGAAGAACCTGGAACGCGTGCCGATGCTGGGGCGCTATGTTTCCGAGGCCATCGATGACGCCATCCGCGACACGGTCAACCAGGTGCTCGACGAAGCGGTGGAGGGGCTGTCTTCGGCGGAATTCGACGCGCTCGTCGGCAATCTCGTCGAGGCGGCCATCGAGCGGTTGCTGGCCCAGGAGGTCGGCGCGGCCTCCTCGGAGATTCGCGACGTCACCATCGAGGTCCTCGAACTGGTCAAGGAACAAGTGGCCGTACAGCGCTGGCGAGAGCATTTCGAATGATGCCGGGGCGCGCCATCGCGCGGCCCGAGACGGATTGTCACATTGGCGTTATTTTTCGGCTTTAGCGTAAGTGCTTAAACCGGATCGCGGCGGCATCGATCGTTTCAAGGGGGCATGCGTGCAAGGCATCAAGCAGGCTTTGTCGGCGGCGGTTATCGCGCTGGCGCTCGTGGCGGCAGGGGCTCAGGCTCGGGCGGCGGACAAGCCGATCCAGATCACCTGGTGGCACTCGATGGCCGGCAAGAACGGCGAGACGCTCGACCATCTGGTCTCCGAATTCAATCACTCGCAGTCGAAGTACCATGTCGACGCGGTTTACAAGGGTAATTATTCGCAGTCGCTGACGAGTGCGATGGCTGCGTTCCGCGCGCACAAACAGCCCGACCTGCTGCAGGTGTTCGAGGTCGGCACCGCGACCATGATGGCGGCCACGAACGCCATCGTCCCGGTCTACAAGCTGATGGCGCAGCACGATGTCGGCTTCAAGCCGGATGCGTTCATTCCCTCGGTGAAGGGCTATTACACCGATAGCAACGGCCACATGCTGTCGATGCCGTTCAATAGCTCCACCCCGGTGCTCTACTACAATCGCGACGAGTTCAAGCAGGCCGGCCTTAAGCGGCCGCCCAAGACCTGGTCCGAGCTCGGCGACGACGCCAAAAAACTGCGTGATGCCGGCGTGAAGTGCGGCTTCACCACCGCCTGGCAGTCGTGGATCCAGATCGAGAACTTCGCCGCCTGGCAGAACCAGCCCCTGGCCACCGAGGACGACGGTTTCAAGGGAATGGGCGCGCGCCTGCTGATCAACAAGAAGCCGTTCGTCGAGCATATCGGCCGGATGGCATCGTGGACCCGGAACAACCTATTCCAGTATGGCGGGCGCGAGGATTCGCCCATGCCGCTGTTCTACAGCGGCAACTGCGCCATGTTGTTCCAGTCGTCGGGCTCGTTCGGGTCGATCCAGAACAACGCCAAGTTCGACGTCGGCGTGGCGCCGATGCCCTACGACAAGCGGGTGGTGGACCAGCCGCAGAACAGCATCATCGGCGGCGCTTCCTTGTGGGTGTTGCAGGGCCAGCCGAAGTCGCACTACCAGGGCGTGGCGGAATTCCTCAACTTCCTGGCCCAGCCCAAGCAGCAGGCCGAGTGGAGCCGCAACACCGGTTACGTGCCGGTGACCGAAACGGCCTATCGGTTGCTCAAGAAACAGGGTTTCTACAACAGGAAACCGGGCGCCGAGGTGGCCATCAAGGAGCTGACCCTGCACCCGCCGACGGCGAACTCCAAGGGCCTGCGGCTGGGTAACTACAACCAGATCCGCAATATCATCAATGCGCAACTCGAAGCGGTCTGGTCCGGGCAGAAGAGCGCCCGGCAGGCGCTCGATTCGGCGGTCAAGCGCGGCAACGCGGAACTGGAAAAATTCCAGAACGCCAATTCCTGATGACCACGCGAACGCGGTGATCTTCGGGCTCTGGCGTGGCGTACGATGATCGAGCGGCGCGTTGTTTTCGGCCATCGCTGGCTGCCGCTCGCGCTGATCGCGCCGCAGCTGGCGATTACGGCCGTGTTCTTCTTCTGGCCCGCCTACGAAACCGTGGTGTCGGCCTTCTATGCCCAGGGCGCGTTCGGCGGCGGCGAGCATTTCGTGGGGCTGGCGAACTTCGTCGCGCTCTGGCACGACACGAACTATCTGCATTCGTTCTGGGTGACGCTGGTGTTCAGCGCGGCAACCACGGCCCTGTCGCTGTCGGTTTCGCTGCTGCTGGCGGTCAATGCCCAACGCGCGCTGGCCGGTGGGCGCATCTACCGGGCGCTGCTGACCTGGCCCTATGCCGTGGCGCCTGCGATCGCCGGCGTGCTCTGGCTTTTTCTGTTCAACCCGGGCGTGGGGCTGCTTGCCGATGCGCTTTCGGTATTCGGCGTGGCCTGGAATTTCCATATCCATGGCGGCCAGGCGATGATTCTGGTCGTGATCGCCTCGGCCTGGCGGCAGATCGCCTATAACTTCCTGTTCTTCCTGGCCGCGCTGTACAGCATGCCGGGGTCGCTGATCGAGGCGGCGGCGATCGACGGCGCGGGCCCCAGCCGACGCTTCTGGACCATCATCTTCCCGCTGCTGTCGCCGACCACGTTCTTTCTGCTGGTGATCGATCTGGTGTATGCCTTCTTCGAAACCTTCGGCGTGATCGACACGGTCACCCACGGCGGGCCGGCCAACGCCACCAACATTCTGGTCTATGAAGTGTTCCAGACTGGCATGCAGGGCATGGACATCGGCGGCGCGGCCGCCCAGTCGGTGGTGTTGATGCTGTTCATCATCGGGCTGACGGTGCTGCAGTTCCGTTTCATCGAAGGCCGGGTGCGCTACTGATGGTCGAGCGCGGCGGGTTTCGGCGGGTTCTGCCGCATCTGATCCTGCTGGGCGGGCTGCTCCTGGTCGGCGGCCCGATTGTCGTGGCCGTGATCGCTTCCAGCCATGCCGCGGCGGATCTGGTCGGTCGCTTCCCGGCCTCGTTCGGTTCGCATCTGCTGGCCAACTACGGGCATGTGCTGGCCGCCGGCGGCAACGGTTCCAGCGCACCGGCGGCCACCATGCTGTTCAACAGCCTGGTGATGGCGCTCGGCATCAGCATCGGCAAGATCGTGATCTCGATCGCTTCGGCCTATGCGATCGTGTATTTCCGGTTCCCGCTGCGGCGGACCTGCTTCTGGCTGATCTTCATCACCCTGATGCTGCCGGTGCAGGTGCGCATCCTGCCGACCTATCAGGTGGTGGCCGACCTGCACATGCTCGACAGTTATTCGGGGCTGATCGTGCCGCTGATCGCCTCGGCCACTGCCACGTTCCTTTTCCGGCAGTTTTTCTTCTCACTGCCCGACGAGTTGCTGGAGGCGGCGCGCATCGACGGCGCCGGGCCGCTGCGTTTTTTCCGGGATATCGTGCTGCCGCTGTCGCGGACCACCATTGCCGCACTGTTCGTGGTGGAGTTCATCTACGGCTGGAACCTCTATCTCTGGCCGCTGATCGTAACCACGCAGGAGAACATGACCACCATCGTCATGGGCATCCAGCACATGATCGCGGTGGCCGACGAGGCGCCGTCCTGGAACTGGATCATGGCCACCGCGGTATTGGCGATGCTGCCGCCGCTGGCGGTGGTCATCCTCATGCAGCGCCAGTTCGTAAAGAGTTTCGTGGATACGGAGAAATAGCGCGCATGGCTGCGATCGAGTTCGACAATGTCGTCAAGCGCTACGGCGACGATGCCGTCATCCACGGGCTGGATCTGGCGATCCAGGCCGGGGAGTTCCTGATCGTGGTCGGGCCTTCCGGCTGCGGCAAGTCCACGCTTTTGCGCCTGCTGGCCGGCCTGGAGCCGATCAGCGACGGCACCGTGCGCATCGACGGACGCGTGGTCAACGACCTGGAGCCGCGCGAGCGCAATGTGGCCATGGTATTCCAGAATTACGCCCTGTATCCACATATGACCGTGTTCAACAACATGGCCTACGGGCTGCGCATCCAGCGCCGGCCCAAGCACGATATCAAGGCGCGCATCGAGCGCGCCGCGCAAATCCTGCAGCTCGACCCGGGCCTGCTCAAGCGGCGCCCCAAGCAATTGTCCGGCGGCCAGCGTCAGCGGGTGGCGATGGGGCGCGCGATCGTGCGCGAGCCGAAGGTGTTTCTGTTCGACGAGCCGTTGTCGAATCTCGATGCCAAGCTGCGCGTGCAGATGCGTATCGAGATCAAGCGGCTGCATCGGATGCTGGGCATTACCACGCTGTACGTGACCCACGATCAGGTCGAGGCGATGACGCTGGGCGAGCGGCTGGTGGTGATGAACGGCGGCCGGATCGAACAGGTCGGCCCGCCCGCCGTGCTCTACGATCATCCGGCGACACGTTTCGTGGCCGGTTTTCTCGGCTCGCCGGCAATGAATTTCATGCCCGGGCGGTTGGCGGCCGACGGTCGCTGCGTCATGCTGGCCGACGGCGCCCGGCTGGCCCTCGAGCGGCGCTACGTCGGCGGCGAACAGGATGTGGACGTCGGCATACGCCCCGAACACCTGAGTCCGGCCGAGCACGGCATCTTCACCCAGCGCGTGGAAATGGTGGAGCATCTGGGCGCCGACAGCCTGATCCATGCCGCCGACGCACACCGGGCGCTGGTCTGCCGGGTGGCCGGCCATTCACCGCTCACTGCCGGTGACGAACTGCGACTCGGGCCGGCCGAAGCCGCGCCGGTGCATCTGTTCGATCAGGCCACGGGCGTCCGACTGGAAGCCTGCGACACCGCCGCGTAGCGCGCCGGTCCTGTCTGTATCCGGCGGGCAACGGCTCCAGGCCACGTGCCCGGTCGGGCCCTGCCGCCTCATCACACCGGTGGGCGCGCATGCGAGGCGACGGCGCAACCGCACGCGCGCAGGGCTGGACTTTGCGCGCCCGATGGGTTTGATTTGACACAGGGCCAGATCACGATCAGCGAACAAGACGAGCCATGTCCACGACAATACGAGCCCTGATCACGATCCTGGCGGCGTTGCTATGCGTGGGCGCTCTGGCCGGTTGCAAGATCGATTGGCTTGATGCCCTGGGTATCCACAAGCACAACGACAATACCGCCCGGGTCGGCAACACGAACGTGCCCGGGCTTGATGTCGCCGTCTCGGACTACGGCTTCGCCCAGACCTACGCCAATCTCGAACAGGCAATGGGCAGCAACAACTATTACCGCACGCTCAAGACGGATCTGCAGTCCGAGGCCGGCAACGCCGGTCGCAGTATCCGGCCGACACGCGTGATTCTGTACCAGGACCCCGGCCGGATGACGCCGCTGATTGCGGCCGATCGGCGTGCCGGACTGGATCTGCCGCCGGCGATGCTGGTCTATCAGGACAGCAGGAACAACGTCGGCGTGGCCTACAACAGCAGCGATTATCTGGCGGCACGCTACGACCTCGCGGCTGCAAAGGACGCGCTCGACGGGCTGGGCCGGGACGAGGCGACGCTGGCGAACGATGCATCGGGCCAGAATATCTCCCGTACCGGCAGCGTCAGCAGCATCGGTCAGGGCGAGGGGCTTGTGGATCGCACCAGCGCCCACGGTTTCGATACCACGCTGGCCAACCTGATCAGTGCGATCAAGAACAACAGCAACCTGCAACTGCTGCAGCAGTTCGATCATCGGGCGGCCGCGCACAGTATCGGCAGCATGCTCGACGCCAACGATGATCCGTCGACCCTGGTGGTGTTCGATGCCGGCGCCGAACAGGCCCGGGTGATCGCCGGCGGGCAGACCGTGGCGGTCGATCTGCCGGCCCGCATTCTGGTCAGCCAGGACACCGACGGCACGGTGAATGTGAGCTACAGTCAACCGAGCTATCTCGAGACCCGTCACAACGTCGCGGCTGCGAACGCCATCCGCGATTTCGACGGCACCCTCCGCAGCCTGGTCGGCAAGGCGGTCAATTAGGGCCCGTGACGGTGTGGACAAATCCTTGTTCCGTCTGCCGGATGTTAAAAAAAGCAGTTATCAGTAGGTCGGGTTAGCGCGCAGCGCGTAACCCGACGCTCAGTGCGTGGGCGCCGACGCTGACCTGCGGTCGGTCGGTAGGGCGGCCAGCGCCCGTGCCAGCCGGAGGTCGCGGCCATACAGGTCGCGGCGGAAATTGACCCCGTCGGCATCGACGAAGGCGGTCCAGTACATGAGATAGACCGGCAACGGCCGGGCCAGGTTCACGCGCTGGCGCTGGCCCTGGTGCATGGCCCGGTCGATGCGTTTGGCATTCCAGTCGTCGCGGCCGGCCAGCGCGAACCGGGCCAGCGCCAGCGGTCGGGCCACGCGCACGCAGCCGTGGCTGAGATCGCGCTGGTCGCGGTTGAACAGCTGGCCGGCGGGCGTGCTGTGCAGATACACCGCATAACGATTCGGAAACATGAATTTGACCAGTCCGAGCGCATTGTCGGGGCCGCCGGCCTGGCGCACCTGCAAGCGGCCCGCGACGACCGCCTGCAGGTGTTCGGGCGTGATCGCGAGCGGCGTGGCATTGGGGCCGAAGGCGCGCACGATCTGGAAGCCGTGGCGCGCCATGTACTGCGGATCGCGCTGTGCGTGCGGAATGATTTCATCGACCGCAATATGGTGCGGCACGTTCCAGAACGGCCGGAAGATGAGATAGCGCATGCGATCGGCGAACACTGGCGTGGCGCGATTGTTGTAGGTACCGCCGACGATGACTTTCATTGTCAGCGCGGTGGTGCCGTGGTCAACCGCCTTCAGCGAAAAACCGGGGATATTGACCGCAATGTAGCGAGCGCCGAAGTCGTCCGGCATCCAGCGCCAGCGTTCGAGGTTCAGTTTGAGCGTGTCGATGCGCGCGGCCACCGGCACATCCAGCGCCGTCAGCGTATTCGGACCGACGCGGCCATCGGCGTGCAGGCCGTGTCGGCGCTGGAAATGACGTACCGCATCGGCCAGCCGCGGCGTATAGCGATCCGCGCTGCCGGCCGTGGCCGGGGCATCGCCCAGGTCGCCGCCGATGCGCAGGCGTTGGCGCAGCGCGGCAATACGCGGATCGTGCATGCCGGCGCGCAGGGTCGGCCCGGCGGCGATTCGCGGCCAGCCGCCGCTCGCCTGAATCGCTCGATACTGCGCCAGCACGGCGACCAGCTGCCGATAGCGCGCGTGGGCGGGTTGCAGTGCATCAAGGATTCCGCCCGGGTCGCCATCGTGCACGGCCGAGCTCAGGCGTTGGCGGTAGTCGTCGTTGGCCGCATGGTGACGCCAGTCGCTGCGAATCGACGCGTCGCGGACCCGGCCGCGGTCGATGTCATGGGCCAGCTGCATGAAGGCGCGGCTGAGCACGATGTCCTGATGCGCCAGCGCAGCCGGCGGACGCGCGCCCGGTGTCTGCAGTGCGGCCCAGTCGGTCGATCCGATGTAGTCGCGCCGGGACAGGCCCTGGGTGTCGATGTGCTGGAGATAATCGAGCAAGCGCGACCCGGCCGGGCCCGGTTCGTATGTGTCGGTATCGAACCAGGCCGGGGCGTCGTCGCGCTGCTGGTAGAAGCGCAGCAGGGCGGCCCGGGTGGGGTCAGCGTTCGTCGGCGCGGCCGCGAGCTGTTTACGGATCGCCTGTGCTATCGCGCCCGGGCGCTGGGCTTGTTTGTCGCTGCCGGCCTGGGGGCCACGGGGCGGGGCGCTGGCACAGCCGGCCAGCAGGATTGCCACAAAAATTCCGAGCCACGGGCGCGCCTGACCCCGGCGCAGACCGCGGCCCGTCATCGACGCGACCGCGTGCCGGTGTTTTCGATCTCGATCATCGGCCGGATCCGGCGCAGCCGCTCCTGCGGATCGTCGGTGGTCAGCAGGTCGTGCTTGGTGGCCGCGTCGAAGGGCAGCAGCTCGGTCAGCCGGGCCGACAGCCAGCTGGCCGAATCGTAGTCGACCGAAGCGCTGTCGTAGGTCAGGCCGGCGTCGGCGATCAATGCAGCCACGATCTCCTTGAGCGGCGCGAATTCGATCGGGCAGGGGCCATCGCTGGTTTCGTCCACCGGCGTGACCTCGCCCCACCACAGGCCATTGGCGCTCTGGCGCGTATCTTCGATCGCCACCCGTGTATGGCCGTGCGCGGTAATACCCAGCGCGCCGTCGGACAGGCGGTCGAAATCGACGATCGATACGCGCGTGCCCATGGCGCGCGGTTCGGCGAAATCCCCGTGCCGCGCCGGACGGGCTGTACAGACCACGAAATCGTCCTGGCTGCGCATGCAGTGCGACACCATGTCCAGGTAGCGCGGCTCGAAGATGCGAAGCGGCAGGAGGCCCCCGGGGAAGACGACCGTGGACAGCGGAAACAGGGCATGTTCGGTATACGGCATGGTGATCGGGCCTCGCCTCGGTGGGCCGGCGCGGCCGGCCGCGGGATCTTCGTCCTGCTTGCAGTCTACGTGTAATCGAAGCGACCCGTTGCGTCGGGGTGACAGCGGTCGCTGCCCTCGCTATCTTCCCAGCGATGACTGACAACATCGACAAGACCGACCCGGCGGTACGGCGCGAGATCGCGCGGCGTTTCACCGCGGCCATTCCGTACAACCACGCCATCGGATTGGTGCTGGTCGATGCCGGTCCGCCCGAGGTACATACCCGGCTGGCCTATCGCGAGGTCTTCCTGGGGGACGTGGAAGCCGGGCTGTGGCACACGGGGATCGCGACTACGGCCGCCGATTCCAGCTGTGGCCTGGCGGCGTTTCTGGCCGTACCGGCGCTTGAAGCGGTCGCCACGCTCGATCTGCGCATGGACTATCTGCGGCCGGCGGTGGCCGGGCGCGATCTGGACGTGGTCGCCCGCTGTCATCACGTCACCGGCCATGTCGCCTTCGTCACGGCCGTGCTGCATCAGGGCGCCCCCGACCGGCCGACCGCACGTTGCACGGCCAGTTTCATACGCACCGGCGGCTCGGTGCTTGCATGAGGCGCTCGCACGCGCCTCCCGATCGCAGCCTGTCCGACGCCGCCGCGCGGCGACTGCGCGACGCACGTGTCACCGGCGACTACGAGACGCTGCTCGAGGCCATTCCGTTCGCGCGTTTTCTCGGTCTGCGCGTCGTCGACGACGGCGCGGCCCGTCGTTATGTCATGCCGTACCGCGACGTGCACATCGGCAATGCCGCCAAGCCCGCGCTGCATGGCGGTACGGTCGCCAGCGTCCTGGAACTGGCCATGCAGCTGGAGACGTTGATCAGCCAGACCCAGCCGCGTCTGCCCGATCCGGTGGATTTCACCATCGATTACTGGCGCGCGGCCGGGCCGGCCGACTGCCACGTGGCGGCGCGTGTGATCCGGGCCGGGCGGGCCGTCGCCCAGGTTCAGGCCGAATGCTGGCAGGATGATCGCGAGCGTCCGGTGGCCTTCGCCCGCTGCAATTTCATCATGCGGGCGCCCGCGCCCGATCAGCGCGGGTCGAGTGCTCGTGCGAAATCGCCACAGCCTCTAAACTGACGCGCTCGTTGTACCGGGAGGGTGAATATGGCTGACAAGCCCGAGGCGCTGGTCGCCGATCTACTGGCCCAGCTCGATCTGGAAGTGCTGGAGGATCGGCTGTTTCGCGGCAGTTCGCGTAATCTGGGCGGTCGCAGCGTGTTCGGCGGCCAGGTTGCCGGACAGGCGATGGTGGCGGCAACGCGTACGGTCGACCCGGGCCGGCTCGCCCATTCCATGCACGGTTATTTCCTGCGCCCGGGCGACATGGACAAGGCCATCGTCTACGAAGTGGACAATATCCGCGACGGGCGCAGTTTCGCCGCGCGCCGCGTCCAGGCCATTCAGCACGGCCGGCCGATCTTCTCCATGCTGGCCTCCTTCCATGCCGCGGAGGACGGCTACGTGCACCAGGCCGAGATGCCGGACGTGCCCGGCCCGGAGGGCCTGGCCAGCCACGACGAACTGCGCCACGCATGGGTCGACGCGCTCGATCGCGTGCCCGAGTCGCTGCGCGAGGCGGTCGGCCGGGAAATCGCCATCGACCTGCGGCCGGTGCACCCCTGGAACATGCTGGCGCCGGACCGGCGCGAGCCGAAGCAGTATGTCTGGTTTCGCGCCAAGGCGGCGCTGCCGGCCGATCAGGCGCTGCACCGGGCGGTGCTGACCTACGCCAGCGATTTCAATCTGCTGACCACCGCCCAGCTGCCGCACGGCGTGTCGTTCTTCACGCCCGGCATGCAGATGGCGAGCATTGATCACGCGCTGTGGTTTCACGGTGATCTGGCGGTTGACGATTGGCTGCTCTATGCCATGGACAGCCCCGGCGCCCAGGACGCACGCGGCCTGTCGCGCGGCCTGATCTTCACGCGCGAAGGCCGGCTGGTCGCCTCGGTGGCGCAGGAAGGGCTGATCCGACACCGTCAGTCGTGACGCGGCGGTCGATGCGGGGCGGGCCGCATGGCGTTTCGGGCGGCTGGGGTAATCCGCATCGTCAACCGCCTGTTGTGCGGTCGCGAGCCGGGCGAGCGGCTGGTGTACGTGGTCGCGTCGCATCAAACGATGGGCGGCGGCGTTGCACTACGATACGCTGGCGCTGTCATCCCTGCAGGCCGCGTCATGGCTGTTACCGACAACATCGTCATCGCGCATCGCGGCGCGAGCGGCTACCTGCCCGAACATACGCTGGCCGGCTACGCCATGGCCTATGCGCTGGGCGCGGACTACATAGAGCCCGACCTGGTATCCACGCGTGATGGCGAGCTGATCTGCTGCCACGATATTCATCTGGACCGGACGACCGACGTCGCCATGCGCTATCCTGGTCGCGCCCGCGGCGACGGACGCTGGTATGCCGCCGATTTCACGCTCGCGGAAATCAAGACCCTGCAAGCCCGGGAGCGCGTCGATGAACACGGCGCGCGGGTGTTCCCGGGGCGGTTCGATGCCAATGCCCACGGCTTCGCAGTGCCCGCGTTCACCGAACTGCTGGATCTGATCGCCGCCCTGAATCGCCAGTCGGGACGCCGCGTGGGCGTCTACCCCGAAACCAAGTCGCCGGAATTCCACGGCGCCGAAGGCCTCGCGCTGGAGCCCACGCTACTCGCGACGCTGGCCGAATATGGTTATACCGGGCCGGACGCGCGCGTGTTCGTGCAGAGTTTCTCGCCCACCAACCTGCGGCTGATGCGGCAGGAAATGAGCAGCGAACTGCCGATGATTCAGCTGATCGGCGACACCGCGCTCGAAGCCGAGTGGATCACGCCGGCCGGACTCGACGCGATCGCGACCTATGCCAACGGCATCGGCCCGGACAAGTCATTGATTGTTGCCGGCAACGGCGCCCTGGTTCACAACGCCCACGAACGCGGCCTGCTCGTGCATCCATACACCTTCCGTGCCGACCAGCTCGGCGACGGTTACCCCGATCTCGCAGCCGAACTCGCGGCCTATTATTTCGACTATGGCGTCGACGGCGTATTCACGGATTTCTGTGATGTCGCGGTTCAGCTGCTGCATCCGGCGCCGACCGCCGGCTTCATGTGGCCCGCCAGGGCGAGCTGACCGCCACCGCGCAATGGGCGCCAGGCCGCTCGTCGCGAGGCCTGCTGCATCGGAGTGCGGCGCTGACGTGACCCTGGCGTTGGCGGGCGGTCGTGGCAAACTGCCCGCCGGTGTTCTCTCTCTGCATTGATCATGGCCAACACGAACGCGGGCCGGCTGGGCCTGGCGGGCGGTATCTGTACGCTGCTGGGCGTCGGCCTGGCGCGTTTTGCGTATACGCCGTTGATCCCCGCGTTGGTCGACGCCGGGTGGTTTTCGACCCGTGCCGCCGATTATCTCGGCGCGGTCAATCTGCTCGGCTATCTGGTGGGCGCGGTGCTGGCGCATCGCGTGACCGAGCGCTTCGGTGTACGTGCCGTGCTCGCCGCCAGTCTGGCCGTGACTGTCGCCAGCTTTTATGGTTGTGCACTGGATTGGGGCGCGATCTGGTGCGGGGTCTGGCGTCTGGCCTGCGGGGTGAGTGGGGCGATGCTGGTGGTCGTCGGCGTGCCGGCGGCGTTGTCGCGGGTGCAGCCGGGCGAGCGTGCCGGGACCGGCGCGCGCGTGTTTCTGGGCATCGGGCTCGGGATCGCGGCCAGCGGGACGCTGGTGCCGTGGCTGATCGATGTCGGTATCGCCGCGGCCTGGTTGGCCTTCGCGCTGGCGGGTACGGCTCTGGCCTTATGGAGCTGGTGGGCGGTATGGCGTGACCTGGCGCCGCTGGATCGTCACGCGGCGCATACCGGGCAGGCCGCGCCGGCGCCGGGGCTGACGTTGTCGCTGGTGATCGCCGCGTACGCGCTGGATGCGGCCGGATTCGTGCCGCACACCCTGTTCTGGGTCGATTACATCGCCCATGAACTCGGGCGCGGGATCGCCGTCGGCGGACGCTACTGGATCGTGTTCGGTGCGGGCGCGATCTGCGGGCCGTTCGTGGCCGGCGCGCTGGCGCGCCGGCTCGGATTCCGTACCGCGCTGGCGGCCATACTTGGCGTCAAGACAGCGGCCGTAGCGCTACCGCTGGCCTCCAGCGCGCCGGTGGCGCTTGGCGTGTCGTCGTTCGTGGTCGGCATGCTGGTGCCGGCCAGTGTCACGTTGACCTCCGGTTCGTTGGCCGAGCTCGCGCCGCCGCAGCGCCAGCAGCAGGTCTGGGGCTGGGCGACGCTCGCCTTTGCCGTGCTGCAGGCGGTGGCGGCCTACGGCATGTCCTGGGTGTACGACGATTGGGGCAGCTATCGGCCGTTGTTCGCGCTGGCGGCGGCGGCGCTCGCCGCGGGCACGATATCGGCCGCGCTGGCGGCGGCTCGGCGCGACGGCTGAACGGCCTCAGCGA
Source organism: Salinisphaera sp. SWV1 (assembly GCF_052044155.1). Taxonomy (NCBI): domain Bacteria; kingdom Pseudomonadati; phylum Pseudomonadota; class Gammaproteobacteria; order Salinisphaerales; family Salinisphaeraceae; genus Salinisphaera; species Salinisphaera sp. SWV1. The sequence continues at coordinate 110,627 of NZ_JBQDYE010000008.1, read as the reverse complement.
TCTTTTGGCTGCCGGATGGCGGGCCGGAAGCCCGCCGGTTTGTCGGCGATCCAGGCCACGAACTGGGCGATCCCGGGATGGGCCAGCAGATCGGCTCGGGTGTTGTACACCTCGGCGAGTGCCTTTTCGTCCAGCACGGCGTGGATGTGGCTGTGGCAGGGGCGGCAGAGGTGCAGGATGCGGCCGAGACGATCGTCGCGATCGAAGCGTTTGCGGATGCGTTTGAGTCGATGCGTGCGGCGCGGAATCAGATGGTGTCTGGTGGTGCGCACGCCGTGTCGCCCGCACAGCCGGCATGCGCCGGTCATGCCGGCGTCTCGCCCGGGCGCGGGCGGGCGTTCACGAGGTCGCGGGCAGGCCGGCCGTCTGTTCCAGTTCGTCGAGCGCGTCGTCGAGATATTTCAATAGATTCTGGATTGACGGCAGCGCGCGCCGACAGGCCATCAGGCCGAACTCGAGCATGTCGCGATAACTGACGAGGCTGATGTTGAGCGCCTGGCCATCGAGGACGATCGACATGGGATACATGCCGAGCATCTCGGCGTCGCCGAAATACAGCGTGTTCTCCGGCCCCGGCACATTGGAGATGACCACGTTGAACGACTGACGGCTCGGGGCGAGGCCGGATAACAGGTTCAGCCCGGCCGGCGCGGTCATCGCGGCGACCACGGCCATGATCTGCTCGGCCGACATGCGTTTGTAGCGGCGTTTCCAGTAATCCACGCTGCGCTTGATCGCGGCCAGCCGGTCGGCCGGGTCGGCGATGTCGGTCGCCAGGTTGGCATAGATCAGGGCGATCCGGTTGCCGGTGGCGTCCTCGGCGTCATGCAGCGAGATCGGCAGCATGGCGATCAGCGGCGCCCGGGGCAGGGCGTCCTGGTCGATCAGGTAACGCCGTAGTGCGCTCGAGCACAGGGCGAGTACCACATCGTTGACGGTGGCGCCGAAGGCGTCGGCGACGCCGCGGATCCGCGTCATCGAGTACCCCTGCGCCGCGAACCGGCGCGAGCCGCTGACCGGCCGGTTGAGAATGCAGGCCGGGGCCTCGGCCGGTCCGGTGAAGTCCGGGTCGTGGCGTGCGTCGTACCAGGCGTCGTACAGCGCCCGCGCGGCGGCGGGCAGGGCCGCGGCTTGCCGATAGCTGCTCTGTAGCATGGCTACGCCCGCGGACCAGGGGCGCGGGCGTGTTTTCGCCTGTGGCGGGAGCTGCCAGGGCACGCGGAAATGCTCGCGGCCGGAGTCGATCGACAGAAAACGCCGCAGCACGCGCATGGCCGAAATGCCGTCCATCATCGAATGATGAAACTTGGTGTAGATGGCGAAGCGATTGTCGGTCACGCCTTCGATGACATAGACCTCCCACAGCGGGCGTGCCCGATCGAGCAGGGCGCCGTGCAGCATGGAGACCAGTGCCAGCAGGTCGCGGATCGCGCCCGGCTCCGGCAGCGCCAGATGCCGCACGTGATATTCCATGTCGAAATCGTGATCGGCGCGCCAGAAAGGCTGGCCGAGGCGATACTTCAGTCGCTTGTCGAACGGCGGCTGGATCGCGTTCTGCGCGCGGGCGCGGTCGACCAGTTGATGTACGTAGTCGGCGGGCGCGTTGTCGGGAATGGAGAACAGCTGCAGGCCGCCGACGTGCATCGGCTGGTTGCGGCGCTCGAGGCGCAGAAAGATCTGGCTTATCGGATCGACAATCGACATGGATCGCCTGCGAGCAAAAGCGTTGCCGTCAGCCTAGCGTGCATCGAGAGCGTCTGCGAGCAAGACGGGCTACGACAGATCGATGGCATGCGCCTTGAGAGCCGCCAGCGGCACGATCTCGAGTGCCGCTTCATGCGTGGCGGTCAGCGCCACGCGCGGCGGCACACCGGCCGCGAAGGCCTCGGCCCAGCGCGCGGCGCACAGGCACCAGCGATCACCCGCACCCAGCCCCGGGAAATCGAATGCGGGCCGTGGCGAGGCCAGATCGTTGCCACGTGTCGCCGAGAAGGCCAGAAAATCGTCGGTCATCACGGCACAGACCACGTGGCGGCCGGCGTCCTCCGGTCCGGTATGACAGAAGCCGTCGCGGTAGAAGCCGGTGACCGGCGCATCGCAGCACCCGCTCAACGGCTCGCCGAGTACATTACGGGCGGTGGAGACGGGGGCACGCGTGCTCATTGCTGTTGCTGCATTTTCTGCTGCTGCATCGGCAGCTGATCGAGGGCATCGAGCAGGCCCTGGCTATTGAGTCGGCCCGGCTGGCTGGCTGGGAGCGTGCCGTCCCTGCCGATCCGCACGTCCCGGAAGCCGTCCACGGTATGCCGTTTCTGCAGCCTGGACCGATCGGGCAGGTTGTCGATGTGCGAGAGATTACGCATGCGATGCCTCTCGGACCTGGATGGCCGGCCGGCGCGCCGAGCGGGTGCCTGCCACCGGCGCGTTGTCGCGGCCGAAATAACTGGTGACCACGGCGATCTTGCGTTCCGGGCCGGCATTGGCGCCCGCGGCATGGAACAACCCGGCATGAAAGAACAGGACATCGCCCGGCGCCAGCTCGGCGTATTCGGCGGTGGCGATCAGCTCGGCATTGGCCGGCAGATCCTCGCGCAGGAATTGGGCGTCGTCGAGCCGGTCCGCACCGATTTCCATGCGGTGCGAGCCGGGCAGTAGACGCATGCAGCCGTTTTCCGGCGTTTCGTCGCCCAGCGCCAGCCAGGCATTGACCAGATGGGGTCGTGCGAACGACCAGTAGCGCAGATCGCGATGCCATGCCGTCGCCGAGGAATAGGCCGGGGCCTTGGTCATCACGCAATTGTGGTGGTTGGGCGTCAACCAGACCGTGGTGGAGTCCAGCAACTGGGCGACGATGGCCGTCAGCCGGTCGTCGGCCGCCCAATCGGCGAACCAGTGATCGCGATCAAAGGCGTCGAGCAACCGGCGAACGGTGTCGCCGCCCTCGGCCAGCCGCGAAGCCGGCGCGCCGGGATAGGCCACATCGGCCTCGTATTCAAGCGGTTCGACCGCGCGTTCCAGGTGATCCAGCGCAATGCTGCGCATCGCGGCAATGCGCTCGGCATTGGCCAGCTGCCGCATGACGAGGAAGCCGTCGCGCGCGAACACTTCATTCTGCGCCGGCGTCAGACGCGGTTGCAGGGCGGTTTCGCTGGGCGTGGTCATGCACTGATTCTAGGGCCTGTTGCCGTTTCGTGCGAGTCCGCGCCAAGCGCTGTGTTGCGGCAAGACGAGGCGTAGTGCGCGCCGTGCAGTCACTCTGCACAAGCGTGCTACAACACTGGATTGCCGCAACACAGCGCTTGTCCCGAAGGGTTGGGCCGCCCATAAAAAATTTACTAGGGGCGCCCGGCGGCGTTGCAAGTCTTGATCGTGGCACGCCACGACCGGCGACTCGCGCCTTGCCGGACACGATTTGTGGTCTCCAACGCGGCGCTCGCACGAAACGGCAACAGGCCCTAAAGTCGAAACCTGTGCTTGCCTACGTCCGCAAGCCGATTGTGGTTGCGGCATACGCCCCGGGGCGGCGAATCGCCGGGCTCCGGGGCGCGGCCGCGGTGTCGCGATCAGCTTCCCGATTGCGGCGCGGCGCCGACCGGGTGATGCAACAGATTCTGGTGCACATGCTCGGCCCTGGGGTCGATACGGTGCCAGGTCTGGGTCTTGCCGAACAGACTGACGCCGATGTAACCGCGTGCGTCGAGCGTGTCCGGTCCCTTGAGCGTGGCCTTCGCCTTATAGGTCTTGCCGCTGTTCGGATCGTAGATGTGGCCGCCGTCGTATTCCCCGTGGCCCTGGTATTTCAGTCCGTGCAGGATCACGATGCCGAGCAGGCGGCGCCCGCGCTTGTCGGGATCGGGGTTTTTTGTGTCATAGCGGGGTTTGCCGCTGGCTGACCCGACGATCCGGCCCGCATAACGGCCGCCGTTGTTGTAGACCTGTACGTAGCCTCCGGTCTTGGTCTGCCAGACGCCGGTGATGTCGTCGGACTTGTCATTGGCCGCCGCGGCGGGCAGGGCGGCCATGAGCAGGCATAGAACGGCACTCAGAATGGTTAGGCGCATGGGGTTCTCCTCCCGTTGATTGTTTGTAGTGAAGGTGGCGCCGTGTGTCCGTACGGAAAATGAACGGCATCTTTTCAGATGCTATCCCGAGTGCACCGGCGTCGGCCACAGTTCGTTGCCAGGCTGTTGCGTGCTCCGGCGTATGGTGCGGTGGGTGCGAACGGGCATAAAAAAACCGGCGCCGCGAACGACGCCGGTTTCGATGACGGGCCAAAGGCCGTCTTACTTGCTGTTGTTCGACATGCTGTTGTTCGACATGTCGTTGTTGCTCATCGAATTGCCGGACATGGTATTGCCGGACATGGTGTTACCAGCCGTCGATCCTCCCGACATGCTGTTCGAACTCATGCTGTTACTCGACATCGAGTTCGACGACATGCCGTTGTCGGAGGCGGTATTGCCGCTGTTGTTGTTACCGCAGGCCGCCAGGCCGGTCGACAGCAGAGCGGCAGCGGTAACCAGAATAACTTTCTTCATTTTCGATGCCTTCCTGAGGGGATTTGAGTTGAATGTCCGCGCTATCCAGCTTGCGCGTCAATTCTGGATACGATTGTAGAAGCCGAGACCGACCGATCGCTGAACAGTGCGTGATAATGCGCTTGCATCCAGCGTGCCAACGCGCGATTGTCAGGCTTGCGCAAAAGAACAGCCAGCGCATCGATATCCTCGCCGCCACCGGCAGCGGCCTGGCGTGCCAGTTGCCGGCGCTGCGATCGCACGAACGCGTCGGCATCGGCGTAGCGGGGCACATCCGGCCGGGTCACGGAGGCATGGCTGGTGGCCCGGCTTACATGCGCCATGCCCTTGAGCGTGGTCACGGAAGCCTGGCCGGCCCGCCGCGTCGTGCTTGAAAGCGCGGTGCAGCCGGCCAGCAGCAACAACGCGCCCATCAGGCCGATGACAACGACCGGCCGCCGAAGCCGGGATTGGATCATTAAATGGAGCATAAACCCGACGCCAGCGCCTGTTGTGTGTGAGTTCGCGTCATCAATTTCGCCTGTATTTCCATGCTTGGCAATGAGGCGGAAAAGTGCCGAAACCGCACGCTCGATTCGCGGCAACAGACCCTAGCGTGTTGTCTTGATACGCTCAAGCGCGGATCGGGACCGCCGACCGCTGCCGGAGGCAGGTTTTGCGCATGAGACCGAATCGATCGTCGAGCGATTCAGCGACGTGTCTGCGCACGCCCGCCGACCGCTTCGAAGCCCTGCCGGATTTCGACTATCCGGCCGCTTGTACGGATGTCGGCGGCGGCGTGCAGATGGCGCACGTCGAGGTCGGCCCGCGCCGTCGCCGGCCGATCGTCCTGATGCACGGCGAGCCGACATGGGGCTTTGTTTATCGGTCCATGATCCGGCCGCTCGCCGCCGCGGGGTATCGGGTGTTGGTGCCGGACCTGATCGGTTTCGGCCGCTCGGACAAGCCGGTGGCGATCGTCGCGCACAGTTATCGCTCCCATGTGGGCTGGGTACGCGCCTGGTTGGATGCGCTGGGTCTGTCCGACATCACACTCTTTGCCCAGGATTGGGGCGCTCTGATCGGTTTGCGTCTGGTGGCTGAACGGCCCGCGCGTTTTGCCCGGGTTTTCGTGGGCAACGGCTTTCTGCTGACCGGCGATGAGCCCCGTCGGCCACTGATGTCCGCCTGGCGGGCTTTCGCCCGATATTCCCCGGTTTTCCCGGTCGGCGCGATGTTGCAGGCCGGGACCCGGCGCTGGTTGTCACGTGCGGAAAGGGCTGCCTATGCCGCGCCGTTTCCCGACGCCCGCTACATGGCCGGGCCGCGGGCACTGCCGCGCCTGCTGCCCCTGTCGCCGCACGATCCCGAGCAGGCCGCCAACCGCGCGGCGTGGGCATCGCTCGAACGCTTCGCGCGTCCCTTTCATACCTGTTTTTCCGATGGCGACCCGGTCACGCGCGGTGGCGATCGTGTCTTTCGCGAACGCGTTGCCGGCGCGGGCGCGGCGCGCCACTGCACCGTCTCCCGGGCCGGTCATTTCCTGCAGGAGGACGCCGGCGACACGATCGCGCGATTCATGCTCGCGCAGCTGCGTCGGCCGGATGATCGCTAGCCTTGCCGCGTACGCCGCCTGCCCGCAAGCGGCTCGAATACCACCGGTTCGACACGCCACGCGCCTGCTTCGGCGATGAGCTCGATATAGCCCGGCCCGCCGTAGGCCCGGCTCTTGCCGGCCGCGCCGGGGTTGAGTAGCCAGGGGGTGTCCCCGGTTTCCAGCATGCGACGATGACTGTGGCCGCAGACCACCGCGCGCGCTTCGGGAAATTCGGCACGCAGCCGGCGATGGCGTGTCCGCGCCGGCCATTGGTGGCCGTGCATCATCGCCAATCGTCCACCCGGCAGCTCGCGGCTCACCGCCTCGGGCCAGGGGGCGTCCGCCGGGTCGTTGTTGCCGGAGACGATGATCGTCTCGTCGGCGAGCGCCGCAAGTGCGGCGGCGATGCCGTCGCCGACGTCGCCAGCGTGCCAGATCAGCGCCGCGCCCGCCGCGCACTCGGCGATACGCGGGTCGAGAAAGCCGTGGGTATCGGCCAGGATGACGATTCGCATCGGGGCAATATAGCAAGGGCTGGCTCGCTGCCACGCATGCACGCGCGATGCGTTTGTCGTAACCTTGGGCGCATGAAAACCTGGGCGCTGTACAGTCTGAAAGGTGGTGTCGGCAAGACGGCCGCCGCGGTCAACCTCGCCTACGAGGCGGCTGCGGCCGGCCGCCATGTGCTGCTCTGGGATCTCGACCCGCAGGGCGCGGCGAGCTGGTATTTCGGCATCGACGAACCGGCCGGCATCTCGGCCAAGAAGATCGTGGCCGGCAGTGTGCCGCTGGGCCGCTACGTAAAGCCCACGGCCTACGAGCGGCTGTCGGTATTGCCGGGCGATCGGGGTTATCGCCAATGGGACGCCGAGATCCATGCGGCCAAGAGCCCGCGCAAGGTGCTGGAGCGGCTGATTGAACCGTTTTCGGAGACCTACTCCCTGCTGATTCTCGACTGCCCGCCGGGCATCGGCGCGCTGGCGACGGCGATCCTGCGGGCCGCGGATCGTGTGCTCGTGCCGGTCGTCCCCACGCCGCTGTCGCTGCGGGCGCTGGACGAGGTGCTGGAGCACATCGCGGAAAAAAAAGTCGGCAAGACCGGAGTGCGGCCGTTCTTTGCCATGGCGGATCGCCGCCGCCGCCTGCACCGACAGCTGATCGAACAGCCGCCGGAGAGCATGGCCCAGGCGCCCGAGGTATTCATCGACTACAGCAGCCATGTCGAACAGATGGGCACCCATCGCGCGCCCGTGCGCGCATTCGCGCCCCGCAGCCGCGCCGCCGCCCAGTTCACCGCGCTGTACCGCGCGCTGGACTAGCGTCCCGTAGCGTCAATTCACTGCCCTGTTTCGGCGCTTTTTCGCGCCGCAAGCGTTATTAACCCGGCACGAAAATAGATGATTTTTCGGGTTAATAGCGCGAGTATGCGACCGCATGCTCGCCGCGGCCATTGGCCGCGAAGCCTTTGAAAATAAAAGACGGACAAGCGCCGGCTTTTATTTTTGAAGGCGTTGAAAACAGCTGATGAAGTCAGCTGTTTTGTTGCCGGATTAATCACAGGCCCGCCGGCGCGGTGCCGTGTGAAACGGCAATAACCCTTAGAAATCCCGCCACTGGCCGGGCCTGAGGTCGCCGAGGCGCCAGCCGCCGATGGCGATGCGTACCAGGCGCAGCGTGGGCAGGTCGACCGCCGCGGTCATGCGTCGGACCTGGCGGTTGCGGCCCTCGGTGATGGTGATCGCCAGCCATTGCGTCGGCACGGTCTTGCGATAGCGCACCGGTGGCTGGCGGGGCCAGAGCGTGGGCTCGTCGATGCAGACGACATCGGCCGGCGCGGTCGGGCCGTCCTTGATCGTCGGACCGGCGCGCAGGGCGGCGAGCTGGTGCGCGTCCGGCGTGCCTTCCACCTGCGCCCAATAGGTCTTGGGCATCCCGCGTTGCGGCTGGGTGATCTTGGCGTTGAGCTTGCCGTTATTGGTCAGCAGCAACAGCCCCTCGCTGTCGCGATCCAGCCGGCCGGCCGGGTAGACGCCCGGCACATCGACATAATCTGCCAGCGTCGCGCGGCCGGCGTCGTCGGTGAACTGCGATAGCACGTCGAACGGCTTGTTGAGCCCGATCAGGCGCGTGGGCGCCGACGGGCGCGGGCGTTTTCGCCGCGGGGCGGTTGCGGACCGGGCCGGCATGAGCCGCTCAGTGCCCGATGATATGGCGGTAGCCGCCGGCCACCAGGGCGGCGAGATCGAGCTGTAGCGCGGACAGGCCGGCCTCCGGCGGGTAAGCCAGATACATCGATTGCCAGACCGGGTGCCATTTTTCCTTGAATGCGCGCAGCCCCTTGTAGTTGTAGAAGCGGTTGCCGTGCTCGAAGGCAAGGCGGGCGAGTTGTTCGGCGGTGCTGGCCCACGGCGTGTCACCCACGCCCGCCAGCGGTGCCATGCCGAGATTGAACCAGTGGTAGCCCATGGCCTGTGCCTCCTGCATCAGGCGCACGAACAGGAAATCCATGGTGCCGCCGGGCGCGCGCTCGAGATGACGCATCAGGTCGATCGAGAATTCCTCGCGATGCCCGTAGCTTGGCAGAATGCTGGCGAAGGCGAGCAACGTACCCTCGCCGTCGCGGACCAGGGCCACAGGGGCGCGCTGGATATAGTTGGCGTCGAAGCGCCCGAGCGAGAATGACTTCTCGGTCGGTTTCTCGCCGAGCCAGTCGTCGGAGACCACCCGCAGTTCGCCCATGAGTGTGGTGTCGAAGGGCGGCTCGCGCCGTTCGAAGGTCAGCCCCAGGCGGTTGCCGCGATTGATCGCGCCGCGTTTGTCTTCGTTGCGTCGGCCCGTCATCGTGAAATCGCTCAGGTCGACACGCCCGATTTCGCCCAGCTTGAACAGGGCGAAGCCGTGGTCGAGATAGTCCGAAAGATAATCGGGCCCGACCTGGTAGAACACCGGTGTGCAATGCGCGGCTTCGGCGAAACGCCGGAAATCGGCGATCGCCGCGCGGCGCGCCTCGCTGTCGCCGACGGGATCGCCGAGGGCGACCAGGCGGTTGCGAATGGCGGCAAAGCCGATCATCGCCCGGTCGTCGGCGCTGTAGCGCAGCGTCTTGTCGCCCAGCAGCATGAGGTGGGAATAGCCGTTGGAGCCATGTCTGCCGAGCCACTCGACCAGCCCATCCAGGTCGCTCGCCGTCGGCGGTGCCAGCTCGGGACGCGGCCAGCGGGGCCAGCTCCAGGCCATGAGCACGATCACGCTGATCAGCGCGATCATCAGTCCGCGCAGGAAACGCGGTCCGTGCGCGCCGAAATTGAAGTGAAAGACGCTGGCGCCGTGCGCCGGGTAAAACGCCTCGCCGATGATGAAATAGACGGCGAGCGCAGCCGCGAGCGTGGCGAGCCACTGCCATTCGCCGAGTTGGCGGGCCAGGCTGCCGCGGCGGTCGAACGAGGCGCGATTGAGCCAGAGTACGCCGGCCACCGCCACCAGCATCAGGCTCGTACCCCAGTCCAGGCCGCGCATCAGGCCGAAGGCCGCACCCGCGACGAGCAGGCCGAGCGCCAGCCAGAGCGCGCGCGTCAACCGCAGCGACAGGCCGCGGGCCGCAAACACCAGTGTCAGGCCCACCGCCACGCTCGCCATGTGGCTGGCCTCGACCGCGCCCAGCGGCAGCCAGGCGTGCAGCAGGCGCGTGTGAGCGATCAGGTTGGGAAAAGCCGCGCCGGCCAGCAGCACCACGCCGCAGGCGGCGGTCAGCCAGGCCAGCACGCGAATCCCCAGATCGACCACACGCCCGACCGGCCAGGCCATGAGCTGGATCGCCGGATGCGTGCGTACGGTTTCGGCCAGCCGGGTCGCGCGCAGCTCGTTGGCCCCCAGTGCCAGCGCCAAGATGAGCGGTACCAGATAATAAGCCACACGGTAGAGCACGAGCGCGGCCACCGCGGTGGCCGCATTGACGTCGTGCGCGGCCAGAAGCGCCACCAGCGTGACGTCGAACACGCCGAGCCCGCCGGGCAGGAAACTGAGCATGCCGAGCGTGGCCGCCAGCGCGAAGGCGGCAATCACCGCGGCCGGCGACACGTCGGCGCCGAGTACCGCCAGACAGCCCCACAGCAACGCGCCGGCGATCGCCCAGTCGATCACCGAGGCCGCCATGAAAACGGCGGCCTGCCAGGGGCGGATGCGTTCGATGGCCTGCAGCGGGCCGATGTGCAGCAGCGATGTCGTAGCGAGCACGAAATACGCCGGCAGGTAGAGTGCGATGACGCCGAGCGCGATCAGGACCAGCAGCTCCGGGACCGGTGTGGCCGCCAGAATCGCCGGACGCATGATCAGAGTCACCCAGGCCAGCGCCGACAATCCCAACGGCGAAGCGCTGGCCACCAGCGTCGCGTAGCGCACGGCGGCCGCGGTGGCCGCGCCGTCACGCGTGAGCAGCAACACCCGCAGCCCGGAACCGGTGATGCCCGACAGGCTCGCGATGTTGTTGATGCCGTTGGCCAGCATGCCCAGGCGCAGACTGGTGGCCGCGCGTCGGTCGAGGCCGATGAAGCGGGCCGCCAGCACGTCATAGCTCGACATGACCGCAATCGCGAGCAGCCCGCCGAGGCCCAGCACCCCGAGCAGGATCGTTGGCACGCTGGCCAGCGCATGCTGGATCGCGGCCAGGTTCACATGTCTCGATTCGACCAGCAGCAGCGCGGCAACGACCGCGATCAGCAGCAGTGGTGCGAACCGGCGCAGGCGTGCCGTGGTGGCACGGTGGTCGACTGAGGTATCGGACATGACGTCTTCCCGGGGGAACCGTGGCCAGGCGCAAGGGCCCAGCGTGTGCGCGCATCGTACATGCCCCGGTGGTCGCTTGATGCCGGCGGCCGTTTCACCTGAACGCGGGTACGGCGCGTGCCCTGCAAAATTTTTGTAAAGCAAAAGGCGACGCGATCAGCACGCCTGTTCAGCCAGGGCTCGGCGAGCGCGAGCAGGGACGCAGTGGGCGGCGACATGTCCCCGTGAAACCGCCCCGCGGTATCGCGCACCGGTACGCCGCGGTTGATCCGGATCAATCGTGCGTCGCCGCCGAACGCCGACACTGGGGACTCGCTTCCGCCCACCGATCGAGGTGCTCATCATGCCGCAAACGATACTCGTACCACTGGATCTCCACCAACCCGCGGTATTCGACAGCGTGTTCGAAGCCGTCGGTCGCCAGGTTCGCATCGAGCCGGCCACGGTGGTATTGCTCAACGTGGAGCTCGGGCATTACGCCACCGCCTATCCGTACATGGATTCCGATTACGTGGCGCGCTATACCCGGCATGCCCGCAAGGAGCTCACCCGGATCGGCGAGGAACGGCTGGACGATCGCTGCGACTGGCGCATCGAAGTCGAGCTCGGGCCGGTCGCCCGGACGATCGTGCGAGCCGCCGACCGGCTCGAGGCCGATCTGATCATCCTGGCCTCGCACAACCCCGTGGTCTGGGACGTGTTCCTGGGCAGCACCGCCGCCCAGGTGGTCAAGCACGCACGGCACTCGGTGCTGGTGGTGCGGCAAGCCAATGATGTCGAAGAGGATGCGTCGAAGGGCGCGAAAACCGAGCGCGATACCGCCGGCTCGTCGGCCGGCTGAGGCGTCCGGCGCCCGGGCCGCGTGCGCCGGATGCCACGCTCGATTTTTGCCGCCGTACCCGGCCCGCCGTTCGGCACCGGCGTGTCCGCGGGAGGCGGCGGCCGTATCGGTTACGGCGGCTGGCGGGTGACCTGCCAGCCGCCGCCGCTTTCCCGCTGATAGACCTGGCGATAGCGCGCCCGGTCCCAGCCCGCGCTCCAGAATTCGACGCGTTCGGGCAGCAGGCGATAGCCCTGCCACTGATCGGGCCGTGGCGGGTGTTCGAAGCTGTAGCGCTGCCGGGTGCTGGCGAGCCGCTCGGCCAGATTCTCGTCGTCGGTCGGGTCCGGCGTCGCGTCCAGGGCCTTGGCCACGAGCGCGCTCTCGCGCGGGCGTTTGCGCCACAGCAGGTCGGCAGTCGGTTCATCGAGCACTTCGCAGCGCCCCTCGACGACGGTCTGTTGCTCGATCTTGCGCCAGTAGAAACACAGCGCGGCGTACGGGTTCCAGAGCAGTTGCCGGCCCTTGCCGCTGAACGTGTTGACGAAGAACGCGACGCCGTCGGGCAGCAGGTGAACGTAGACCGTGCGCGCCGATGGGCGGTTCAGTGCGGAATCCACCGTCGCCAGCGTGGCGGCCAACGGTTCGATCTCGCCGGCCTGGTAGGCGTGCTCGATGACGCGAGCGATATCCGCCAGCGGATCGAGGCTGTCGTCGGTATGCATGATGAATCTGCCGCCGTGTCCCGTGATGGCATCATGGCCCGGCGCCGGTGCGGCAGTCTTGATCCGGATCAAGCCTGGGCCCGCCGCGCGCGGTGACGATGGACGCAGGGCCATCAGCGGGTGCGATCATGGCGCACAAGATTCTGCTACCGATCGATCTGGAACAAACGCACGACCTGGACGATGTTTTCGCGGCCGCGCTCGAACAGGCGGCCATGCACGACAGTACGTTCATCGTTCTGAGTGTGCTGCCGCGGCTGTCGCTGGGCTATTTTCCCTCGATCGAGCGCCGTTACATGCACAAGATCACGGGCGAGGCCCAGCGTCATCTGGACCGTATGGCTCAGGAGCGACTGGGCACCCGATTCGCCTGGAGCGCCCATGTGCTGACTGGCTCGGCGGGCCGCATGATCGTGCATGCCGCCGACGATCATGAGGTCAACCTGATCGTGATGGCCTCGCACAACCCGTGCCGTAGCGATGTGCTGCTGGGCAGCGTCGCCAGCTGGGTGGTCCGGCATGCGAGGCACTCGGTTCTGGTCGTGCGGCCGGCGGCTTAGCGCCGGTTCCAACCGACGCTTGGCGTTGCCCGCGGCAGCGGCCGCGGACCACCGACGCAGGCCGGGGGCGGGTCGTGGCGTGAAGGCGGCACGAACCCGGCAGGTCCTAACCCGACACCGACACCCGCTGTAGAAAGTCGCGGGTGCGCTCGATGCGTGGCTGGCCGAGCACTTGTGCGGGGGCACCCTGTTCGACGATGCGCCCGGCATCCATGAACACCACCCGGTCGGCGACTTCGCGCGCGAAGCCCATCTCGTGGGTGACCACGATCATTGTCGTGCCGGCATCGGCGAGCCGCCGCATGACCGTCAGCACATCGCCGACCAGCTCGGGGTCGAGCGCCGATGTCGGTTCGTCGAACAGCATCAGCGCCGGGTCCATCGCCAGGGCCCGGGCGATCGCCACGCGCTGTTGCTGGCCGCCCGACAATTCGCTGGGATAGGCCGTGGCGCGATCGGCCAGACCGACCCATTCGAGCTGTTGCCGGGCCTTGCGCTCGGCATCCGCGCGCTTGAGGCCGAGCACCGTGCGCAGGGCCAGCGCGCAGTTGTCGAGCACGTTGCGATGGGCGAACAGATTGAACTGCTGAAACACCATGCCGATCTGGCGTCGGGCGGCGTCGATATCGCAGTCCGGATCGGTGAGATCGACACCGGCGACGACGACGCGCCCGGCGTCCGGCGTTTCCAGCCGGTTCACGCAGCGCAGCAGGGTCGACTTGCCCGAGCCCGACGGCCCGATCACGCACACCACTTCGCCGCGCGCGACTTTCAGATCGATATCGTCGAGCACGCGTCTGCCGGCAAAGGTCTTGGCCACGCCGGCCAGTTCCACCAGGGCGGCGCTCATGCCGGGCGCCCGGCCGCGGCGCGGGCTTCCATGCGTCGCACCAGTAGCGACAGCGGCAGCGTGATGATCAGATAGCCGAGGCCGGCCACCACCAGCGGCGTGATGTTGACGTGGTTGTTCGCGGCGGCACGGCCGAACTTGGTCAGATCGAAATCGGCCGCCGACAGGCCGACGATGAACACCAGCGAGGAATCCTTGATCAGCATGATCAGTTCGTTGGTCAGTGGCGGAATCATCAGGCGGAACGCCTGTGGCAGGGTGATCTGGCGCAGGGTCTGCGCCGGTGTCAGGCCCAGCGAGCGGGCGGCCTCGATCTGGCCGCGAGGCACGGCCAGAATACCGGCGCGGATGGTCTCGGCCATATAAGCGCTGCCGACGATGCCAAGCGCCGCCCAGACCGTGCCGTAGGGCGAAAACGGGATGGCCAGCCCCTGGAACGCCAGCGGCAGCAGCGACAGCGCGATGAATACGATCAGCGCCGGCAGCCCGCGGAAGAACTCGATATAGAGCGTCGCCAGCCAGCGATAGGGCGCGACCTCGGACAAGCGCATCAGCGCCAGCAGGGTGCCGGCCGCCAGGCCGATCACGAAACCGCCGGCGCTGTAGACGAGCGTGTTCCACAACGCCCGCCACAGACCGTGGACGGCAGTGTTCACGATCAGCGCCGGATCGAAGAAGGTATGCCCGATCGTCGGCCAGTCGGCCATGTACGCGGCGAGCGCGAGTATGAGCGCGAGGACGATGTACTGGAGCGCGCGGCGTCGACGCGCGCGCTGGCGCGGGCTGCGGCCGGTGTTTGCGGGCTGTGGGTCGGTCGCGGCCATGCCTTCGATCAGGGCGCGCTGGATGTCGGTGCGTGGCCGAACCAGTGGCGGTACCGGGCCGCGTAGGTGCCATTCTTGCGGGCCTTGGCGAGCACATCGTTCAATCGGCCGATCAGTTTGTCGGCGTTGTCGTTGTCCTTGGCCGCCATGAAGCCGTAACGTTCGCCGGTATCGAATGTCTGCGCGACCCGCGTGTCGGGGTTGCGGGCGGCGTAGTAAGCCATCGGGCCATTGTCGCCGATCGCGGCTGCCACCTTGCCCGCGCTCACGGCCGTGGTCATCAGCGCGAGATCGTCGAACACCACGGGTGTGTAGTGGTATTGCTCGGCGTGTTTTTTCGCATACACCGCGCCGGTGGTGTCGGTCTGCATGCCGAGCCGCTTGTGGGCCAGATCGGCCAGACTCGACACGCCGGCCTTTCTGGAGACCAGCAGGGCCTGCGTCGCCTTGAAGTAAGGCGCGGAGAACTGGACGGCCTTCTTGCGGGCGGCGGTGATGGTCGCACCGCCCATCGCCAGATCGCATTTATGGGCCGCGAAGGCGGCGCCGCTGGTGATCTGGCTCCAGTCCATGCTCACCACATCGAGTTTGACGCCGAGATTGTTCGCGAGCAGCCGCATGAGATCGACGTCGAAGCCGACCACCTTGCCGGCGTCGTTGGTGAACTCGAACGGCTTGTAGGGCAGGTGCGTGCACACCGTCAATTGCTGCCGATCGACCAGATGAATGCCGTCGACCGTTCCGCCCGACTGCCGGGAACAGGCGCCGAGCCCGAGCGTGAGCAGCAGCAGGGCCATGATCGGGAGAAGGCGGCGAAGCCGGCGGAATCGGATGGCGCGCACGGGGTGTCCGGATTCGGTAAGGGAGTTGATGGCCTATCAGTTTGCCATAGACTGAGCATAAAGCCCGGCGTCATGATGTCGTAGCCGTTGCACTCGCGCCGCCCGGCATCGCCAGCCCGGACCGGGCCGGGTGAACGGCAAGCGAGCCGGGAAAACAACACTTGGGACGGCGCCGCAAATAACACAGTATGTGGACTGCCTATGCACTTCGCGTGGTCGCCCGTTGGGGGCTGGCCGCTTTCGACCACAGAGCCCGATAGCGTCATAGCCGGCGCCGGCGGCCGGCCATGATCGCGCCAACGCCGCTACGCGATAACCGGGCGCCGCAGCCGGCCCCGTGCCGCGTATTCCGTCCGCCCGACTCACCGATCGTATGCATTCCAACGATATCTCTTTCGTCCCGTTGCTGGTGGTCATCGCGCTGAGCTTCGCGGTGCCCGTGGCGCTGTCGCCGGTACGGCGTCTGGGCATCCCGGTGGTGGTCGGCGAGATCGCCGCCGGTATTCTGGTCGGCGACAGCGGCCTGCATCTGGTATCGCAGGATTTCGTGCTCAAGGTGTTGTCGGTGTTCGGCTTCGCCTACCTGATGTTCCTGTCCGGCCTGGAGATCGATTTCTCCGGCCTCGAGCCGCGCCGGGGCCTGCGCGCGAGCAACACCGGCGCCCGGCTCAAGCGCAATCCGTTCGTGATCGGCGGAGCGGCGTTCGCGCTCACCGCGCTGTGTTCGCTGGCCGCGGGGTTCTATCTGGCCGGTATCGGCCTGGTCGCACAGCCGTGGCTGATGGCGCTCATCCTGTCGACCACGTCGCTTGGCGTGGTGGCGCCGGTTCTCAAGGAACGCGGGCTGCTCGAAACCACTTACGGCCAGACCCTGCTGGTGGCGGCGCTGATCGCCGATTTTGTCACCATTCTGCTGGTCAGCGGCTATGCCATGCTGCGTGTGGGCGCGACCGTGGATCTGCTGCTGATTCTGGTGCTGCTGCTCGCCTTCGTCGCCGCCTGGCGCCTGGCCGAGCGGGCGCGCTCGCACCTGCCGGCACAACGCCTCATGCATGCCTTGTCCACCGCCACTTCGCAGATCCGCGTACGCGGCTCGATGGCGTTGGCGCTGGTCTTCATCGCGCTGGCCGAGAGCCTCGGCATCGAGAACATCCTGGGGGCGTTTCTGGCCGGTGTGATCGTATCCATGCTGTCGGGCAGCGAGAGTTCGGTGCTGCGCGAGAAGCTCGATGCGATCGGCTACGGTTTCTTCATCCCGATCTTCTTCATCATGGTCGGGGTCAAGTTCGACCTGCCGGCGCTGCTGTCCTCCGAGTCGCCCTGGGAGACGATCGGCGTGCTGGTGGTCGCGGCCTTCGGCGTCAAGCTGGTGGGCTCGCTGGTGTTCCGGCTGGCCTTCGGCTGGCGCGAGACCTTCGCCGCCAGCACCCTGCTCTCGGCGCGACTGTCGCTGATCATCGCGGTGGCCGCGATCGGGGTGGAGATCGGCGTGATCTCGCCGGCGCTGGATGCCGCCATCATTCTGGTCGCCATCATCAGCTGCCTGATCTCGCCGATCGCCTTCAGCCGCCTGGCGCCGCGGCGCTATCAGTCGGCGCAGCAGACGCTGGTGATCGGCGATGATCGCGACAGCCGCGCCCTGGCCGCCCGGCTCGAACAGATGGGCCGCAACGTACGCACCGTGACCGAGCTGCCGGCCGGCGAGAACGGCAACCCACCATCACGGGCGCGTTTGTCGGAGTGCCTGCGTACGGCCGGCATCGAACAGGCGCAGACCGTGATCGCCATGGCCGACACCGACGAAGACAATCTGCAGATATGCCGCGTGGCGCGCGAGGTGCACGCCGTGCGCAAATTGCTGGCCTGGGTGCGTGATCCGGCTTACAACGCGCGGTTCCGGTCTGCCGATGTGCGCATCGTCAATCCGGCCTATGCCAAGCTGCTGCTGCTGGAGAGCATGGCGCTGGACGCCGGCCAGATCGATGGCCGCGTGCACGAGGACGACAGCCACGAGATCCGTATCGCCAAGCTGCAGAACAGTTGGCTCGCGGATCGCGAGCTGCGGCATCTGAACCTGCCGGAAGGCACGCGGGTGCTGCGCATCGAGCGCCGCGGCGCAGTGCTGGAGGCCGAGCCTGCCACCCTGCTGCGGGTCAACGATACGCTGACCGTGGTCGGTGCCCGCGACGATGTCGACGCCGTGACGCGCCGGCTGGCGCGCCGCTGGTAGGACGAAGGCGCCCGGCCGCCAAGCCGGCCGGGCGCCGCAGAATCTTACCCGTTGCTGCTATTACCGGCGTTGGCGCCCTGACCGTTCTGGCCCTTGACCGCCATACTGGCGTTGTATTTCGACGCTGGTGCGAACCGGCTCAGTGCGTTCGTGAACGCATTGATCGTCTGCGGGATCTGTGTCGGCTGGAACGGCTTGCCGTGCGCCTTCTTGGCGCCGTAGATCGCCTTGTCGATATCCTGGTTGCGCGACAGCGTGGCGCCCTTGATCGCCGCACCGGCAAAGCCGCCGGAACTGCTCAGGCGATAAGTGATGATCTGCGCTGGCGCGGTGTGCACGCTGGCATGGGCACCGGCCGGCCCGGCGGTGGCCGAAGCCTTCGCCCCGATCTTGATGTTGCCGTTGCTGAGATCCTGTATCGCGTTGTTACCCATGAACAACACGATCACTTTCGTGATCTTGGCGCCCGCCTGAAAGCCGACGCTGCCGCCGGACAGGCTGTAGAAGGTCGGCGCGGTGTGGTCCCAGTTGCCGGATTTGTCGCGGCAGGCCACCACGCCATCGCCGTTCTTGCCGGCCACCAGGAAGCCTTCCTTGAATACGCTCGGGAACACGCCGATGCAGTGGGCGCCGTTGATCAGCGACTGTGGGATGCGTTCCTGGGCGGGTTTTTGCATCTGGCCGCGCAGTACGCCGGCTGCACTGTAGGCGAGCTGGGCGGGTGTGCCGGCGTTAACGCTGGCGCCAGCGTTGGCGTGCGAGCCGCCCTGGTTGTGATCGTTGTGGTTGTTCTGGGCCAGGGCCGGGGCACAGGTGAATGCCAGGGCTGCTACCGAAACGGCCGCGGCTGAAAGATGCGGTTTGCGAATCATAACGATGCTCCACTGTGTAGAAACGATGACAATCCCTCGCTCCATCTGCGTGGCATGCGCGTTTTCGCCATCGGCAGGCAGGATTGCCGGCACGTCGTCGACCGGCGGCAATGCGGGTCGAGCGACCGATTCACCGTAGCGGCGCTGGCCGGTAACGTTAATCCGTGCGGCTGACTAACGGTACTAAGGAGATTCCTCTATGCGCCCTGCCGCCCGCGCACGCATTGCCTGGGGTGGCGGCGCGAGCTAATCTCGCCAAGTACGCCGACCGAGGGTGATGCCATGCCGGGTTTACACGAGTTTCTGCTCTTTGTCGGCGCCGGGCTGCTGCTCAATATCACGCCGGGTGCCGACATGCTCTTTGTGGTCAGCAACGCCGGACGGCATGGGCTGGCCCGCGGCATCGTGGCCGCCTGGGGCGTGTTTGCCGGCACGCTGGTGCATATCACCCTCGCCGTGGTCGGGCTGTCGGCGCTGCTGGCGGCGTCAGCCACGGCCTTCGCGCTGGTGAAGTATGTGGGTGCGGGTTATCTGGTCTATCTGGGCCTGCGGCTGTTGCTGGCGCGTCGCCATGCGCCCGGACCGGCCAAGGCGCCGCGCGATCGCCTGCCGGCGCCCCGGCTGGCTGCGGTCTTCCGGCGCGGGCTGCTCATCAACGTGCTCAATCCCAAGATCGCGTTGTTTTTCCTGGCGTTCCTGCCGCAGTTCATCGATCCTGCGGCCGGCGATCGCACGCTGGCCTTCGCCGTGCTCGGGCTGACCTTCAACAGCACGGGAACGACCGTGAACTGCCTGGCCGCACTGGCTGCGGTCGGCGTGGGTCAGCTGCCCGCGGTGCGCGCGATCGGCCGTGTGGCGGAGCGGCTCGTGGGCGCGTTGTTCGTCGGGCTCGGGGTTCGGTTGGCCGCGGGCCACGTGGACTGACGCGACCAACCGTCGACCGACCCCGGGGCTTACTCGCCGACTGTCGTTGTCAGCCGGTCGTTGCCGTGTCGCCGGCCACGCGATCAAGCTCGGCGAGATCGTCCGCGGTCAATTCCAGGGCGGTCGCTGCCAGGTTCTCGCGCAGGTGCTGCGGCGACGAGGTGCCCGGTATCAGCAGGATGTTGGGCGAGCGCTGCAGCAGCCAGGCCAGCGCGATCTGCATCGGCGTCGCGTTCCGGCGGGCGGCGACCGCGTCGAGAATCCCCGACTGCAGCGGATTGAAGCCGCCAAGCGGGAAGAACGGCACGTAGGCGATGTCTTGGCCGGCCAGGTCGTCGATCAGGGCATCGTCGTCGCGATGGGCGAGATTGTAGAAGTTCTGCACGCAGACGATATCCACGATCGCCCGGGCCTCGGCGACCTGGGTCGGGGTAACGTTGCTGAGGCCGATATGCCGCAGCAGCCCTTCGCGCTGCAGCTCGGCCAGTACGTCCAGCGCTTCGGCGAGCGAGCCTTCGGCCGGCCCGTGGGCCGAGAACATCGCCCGCAGGTTCACGACATCGAGCGTCTCCAGCCCAAGGTGTTGGAGGTTGTCATGCACGGCGCGCCGCAGTTCGTCCGGCGCGAATGCCGGGTTCCAGGAGCCGTCCTCGCCGCGTTTGGCGCCGATCTTGGTTACCAGCGTCAGATCGTCGGGATAGGGATGCAGAGCCTCGCGTATCAGGTGGTTGGTGACGTGCGGGCCATAGAAATCCGAAGTATCGATATGATCGACGCCGTGTTCGATCGCATCGCGCAATACCGCTCGGGCGGTCTCGGGCTCGCGGGGCGGGCCGAACACGCCCGGCCCGGCGAGCTGCATGGCGCCGTAGCCCATGCGTTTGACGCGGCGATCGCGGAGTGTGTAAGTGCCGGCCTGGTCGATGTTCATGCGGGCGCATCTGGGGTGTGGAATGCGAGTGAGGTTAGACGGTGTGACCGCGTCCGACAATATTGCCGAGGGTCGGAACAAGCCCTGGCCGGCGGAAATTGTGGGAGACTTGCGACGATGAAGACCGAGCCGGGCGTGTGCCATCGGATCAATCGCCGCATCCGGCCCACCGAAGCCGTGCGCCGATTCGCGGCCAGGGTGAGCTGAGCCGATGGTGCCGGGCGAACATGCCGCGGGCCCGGGCCGGGCGATTGGCCTCTGGGGCGCGGTGGCGATCGGCGTGGGCGGCATGGTGGGCGGCGGCATCTTCGCCGTGCTCGGCGAGGCAATGGCGCTGTCGCATGGTGCGACGCCGGTGGCGTTTCTCGTCGGCGGTGTGATCGCGCTGGTCACGGCGGTGGCTTATGCGAAGCTGTCGGTGGCCTATCCCAGCCGTGGCGGAACGGTGGCTTTCATCGACGCGGCCTTCGGCAACAATCTGTTGTCCGGTAGTGTCAATCTGATGCTGTGGCTGAGTTATCTGGTCACCATCGCCCTGTATGCCACCGCGTTTGCCTCCTATGCCGGCACTTTTTTCGGCTCCGGCCACGGCGTGCTGCTCGAGCACGCCCTGATCAGTCTGGCGATCGTGCTGCCGACCGTGATCAATCTCGTCAGCGCGTCGCTGGTAAGCCGGTCCGAAACCGCGGTGGTGGCGCTCAAGATCGCGTTGCTGGCGATCGTGATCGTGTTCAGCGCGTCGCATGTGGATGCTTCCCGGCTCGCCCCCGCGCATTGGGGGTCGATGTTGTCGATCGTCTCGGCCGGCATGATCATCTTCGTGGCCTACGAAGGCTTCGAGCTCATCGCGAACTCGGCCGAGGATATCCGTCAGCCGGACCGGAACCTGCCGCGTGCTTTTTTGATTGCCGTGAGCTCGGTGGTCGCACTTTACGTGCTGATCGCGCTGATTGCCGTGGGCACGGTGCCCGAGGCCCAGGTGCTGGCGGTGCGCGACTACGTGCTCGCGGTGGCTGCCGAACCGGCGCTCGGCCGGGCCGGTTTCGTGCTGGTGGCGCTCGCCGCCGTGCTCGCCACGTTGTCCGCGATCAACGCTACGCTCTATGGCAACGCGCGCTTGGGTTATGTACTCGCCCGCGATGGCGTGCTGCCCCGCCGTTTCGATGCCGAACGCCACGGCCTGCCGATGACCGGCGTGCTGGCCACGGCCGTGCTCAGCCTCGTTCTGGCCAATGTCATCGACCTGACCGACATCGCCATCATCGGCAGTGCGAGCTTTCTGCTGGTGTTTGCCCTGGTCAACGCCGCGGCCTGGCGGCTGGCCCCGCAAATTCACGGATTGCGCACGCTGCACGGGTTGGGGGTGCTGTTATGCGCGGTGGCGCTGGTTGTGCTGATCGGCCATACCTGGCGCAGCAATCCGGCCGGCGTGGCCGTTTTCGCCGGCTTCATTGTCGTGTCCGGGCTGTTCGAATTCGTCTACGGGCGCGGCGTGCGCGGTCATTTCCTGCACCGCCACTACCACTGAACAGGTTCACCACCGGGCGCACGCGCCGGGTCGTCAGCCCTTCGCGCCGTCGTTCACGAACGCCTTGAAGGCATCGGCGTAATCCGGATGCCAGCGCGACAACGGCGGGCGGTTCTCGACGATGTCGCCGATCGCCCACTGCATGCGTTTTTCGTCGAGCCAGCGCGGGACGTCGTTGTCCGGGCAGAGGATGTAGAAATCGCCGGCATCCAGACGATCGAACATGAAGTCGGCGGTCTGTTCCGGGGTCCAGGCCGATTCCGGTTTTTCGGTCTCGCCCGGGCGGGTGAGCTGGGTGAACACAAAGCCCGGGATCAGCAGATGCGCGGTCAGCTCGCAGCCGTCGGTGTTGCGCAGTTCGTGCGCCAGCGCTTCGGTGAAGGCTTTCAGACCGGCCTTGGCGGTGTTGTAGGCCGGATCGCCCGGCGGGGTGGTAATGCCCTGCTTGGAGCCGGTGTTGATGACCAGGCCGGGCCCGCCGCGCTCGAGCATCTTCGGTACGAACGTCTGGGTGCCGTGGATCGCGCCCCAGAGGTTGATGCCGATCACCTGGCGCCAGTTCTCGGCCGGGCCGAGGATGTGGCTGCCGGGCTGGACGCCGGCGTTGTTCATGAGCACATCGGTGCCGCCGAAGCGCGAACGGACGACCGACTCGAGCGTGATGACCTGCTGCACGTCGGCCACATCCACGGCGTGGGTCATCACGTCGGCGTCGTGATCCGCGCCGGCCGCCCGCACCGCGGCTTCGGCCTCGGCGAGGCGCTCCATGTCGCGGTCGGCGATGCAGACATGCAGGCCACGCTTGGCGAAACCCTCGGCCGCGGCGCGGCCGATGCCGGCCGCGCCACCGATCACCACGGCCACCTGGCCCGGTACCAGAGCAGGATGCGTCATATCGATTGTCTCGTTTTTCGGAGTGTATCCACAGTTATGAGGGTCGGCCCGGCCGGGGACAAGCAAGCCGGCTCACGACGAATCCGGAACGCCGGCCGGGTACGCGGACGGTCGCGACGCGCGCATCAGGCGGGCCATCTCGTCCAGGGTCTGCGCGTGCAAAGCGTCGGCCGGTTGGCCCGCGAGCACGGTGCCCCACGCCAGCTGCGGGTGGGCGCCGTGCGGCGGTGCGCTCAGGACTTGCAACGCGGCGGCGACGGCGTCCCGGTCGTGGGCGTTGGCGGCCCGGCGAGCCAGCCAGTGGCCGCGATAGCGCGCTGCGATGACATGGCTCATGGCCACCGGTTGCACCCTCAGTTCCGGCACACGACGCGCGAGGTAGCTGGCGCTGGGCGACCAGCATTCGAGTGCGGCCAGAGCGTCGTTCAGATCCGATGCCGGGTCGGGCTCGATGCGCCCGGCGGGGTAAGTCAGCAGCGTGCCGCCGGCGCGCAGATGCCGGGTGGCGGCACGCACCGCGAGGGCCCGAGCGCCTCCGGCCGTGGCCACCATGATCAGGTGCTGCCGAAGGGCCGGCAGGGCATGGAACAAGGGGCGTTCGGCGACCAGCAGGCGGACGTCGTGTTCAGCCAGTCGCGACAACAGCGCTATCGCGTCCACCAGCCCGGGGTGATTCGATACCAGCAGCAGCGGTGAGCCGGGCGCCGCCGGCTGGCCGTGTTGTGACACCGGGCCGGCCCACTGGCTGAGCCCCCAGCCGCAGGCGGCGGCCAGCCCGTCGCCGGCGATGCGGTCATCGAACTCGATCAGCTGCCGGGCGAACCCATCGATACGGCGCGCCACCAGGCGCAGCAAAAGGCGGCGAGGCAGCTGCGCCAGCCAAGGCGAAGCCCAAAGCGCATCGAGCGCGTCCCGGCGGCAGATCGCGGCGACCCGGGCCATGCGGGCCGGGCCGCCACCGGGCGCGCTCGGCGGACGTATGCAGGCGTCGCGGCGCAGATTGTCTCCCTGTTCATGCGCGAGATGTGTGCTCGGGTCACCCGGCGCCGGCATGTGTCGGGGCGTGGCGCACGAGTGTGGTTCGATGATGTCTTATTGCAGCGGCCGCGGCCCGCGCTGTCCAGTGTCGAAAGGTCTTGCATCCGTGACGCGGGCGGGCGGTTTGCCGCGCGCATGCGGCTACTCGATGGTTTCGTCGGCGCGGCGCAGCGCGCTCAGGCTGGGCATGGGACGGTTGCGCCACCGCAAATCGGCCGCATCGAGATCATAGACTCGTCCCGTCTCGGCCAGTTCGACGCCCGCGATCGCCCGATCGGTCACCGGCCCGGTGGCGGCGCGAGCCCGGAGCGTGGCAGCCAGCCCGTTGCGCATCTCGGCATCGCCGTGGTTGAGGTACACCGTGGCGGCGCGTGTCGCCGTGGCATCGCGATTTCGCTCGAAGACAAAGCGGGCGAGCGCCTCCACGTCGCCATGGCCGGAATAATAGTCGCCGAAGTCGACGATACGCGCGCGGACGCGTTCGGGCTCGATGCGGGCGTTGCCCAGCGCCAGGGGCCTGTCGGCCGGCCATTCGTCGGCGGCGAGCTGGCGCAGGCGGCCGGCGCCGGTGTCGGGCGGGGCATAGCCGCAGAGCACGACGGTCGCGGCCGGATTGCCGATCTGGTCGACGATGAAATCGACGATGCGCCCGCCCTGGCACATGCCGCTGCCGGCCAGTGCGATCAGGCGATTGAGCGCCGGATCGCGCATGGCGCGCAGCGTACCGCCGGGCGCGCGGTTGTGCTGCACGCGCTGCCAGAGCGCGGCCAGATGGGCGTCCACTTCGGCTTCCTGGCTCAGGCCGAGGCGCTCGGCCAGCAGGGGATTGCGGTAGGACCGCGCGGCGGTGCCGCCGCCGCTGCCATCCGCGAGTGCGGCGCCAAAGACATCGGTCATGCGCACGGCCAGCGGTGCATCCAGCGACAGCCAGCGGGGCCGGCCGCGGGCATCCGGGCGGCCGATTTCCGTTGTGCGTAGCACGTAATCCAGATCGAACAGCAGTTCCTGGGCGCGATGGATGGCGAAACAGGGCGCGATCACCGGCCCGCCGCCACGGGCGTCGCTGTCGGCAAACAGCTCGGACCACGCGAGCATGCGCGCGGCGAACGATTTGTAGTGCGCCGCGCGCGCCGGTTCGGCGCCGCGCGTGGATTCCACCACCATGTAATCGGCCGGGCCCGGCAGGGTCTGGCCGGCCAGCAGCGATTGAAACGGGTTGTCGGGCGTATTGCCGCCGATGTCGCCGCTGAACACGATCGAGCGTTCCATGCCCACACGGCTGCGCCAGGTCACGGTCACCGCCACCGCGCCGAGAATATGCGCGCTGCGATGAAAGGTCAGCCACAGGCCGTGCAGGCGCAGGGCTCGATCGAAGGCGAAGTCCGGGCGCTGATCGAGCGGCTGGAAATCGATCCGTTCGACATCCGCCGCGTCGTATTCGTCGCTGAACTTGGCGGCGTCGAGCAGCGCCAGCTCGGTCAGCCCGGCGGTGGCCTCGGTGCAGTACACCGGGCCGCGGAATCCGGCACGGTGCAGTTGCGGCAGCCGGCCGGTGTGGTCGCGATGGGCATGGGTGAGCACCACGAAATCCAATTGCCGGGCATGGAAGCCGAGTCCGGGCGCGCCGTCCGAGAATCCGGCGCCGCGCTCGGCGTGGGCGCCGCAGTCGATGAGAAAACGAACGCCGAGGCGCGCGTCGACCAGCAGGCTGGCCGAGCCGGTCACGCTCTCGGCGCCGCCGAGGAAGCTGAGTTGCATGGACACAGATGAAGCGTCGGTCCCGCCGGCGCAGGCGGCGGGAAAAGTCGATCTCTGCATCCTACCCGTGAACGCGCCGCCTGGATGCAGGCTTCGTCCCGCTCTCAGCCGTGGCCGTACTGGCTCAGATGCTCGGCGTTGACGCAGTTGCGCAGGCCCTCGCCGCGCAGGTAGCGCATCAGCGTTTCGGTCGACAGCCGGCGTGCATCGGCGCGGCTCGCCGGGCTGTACCAGGCGGCGTGCGGGGTGAGGATCAGCCGGTCCCGCAGGCGTTCGTCGCCGCGTTCGATGGCGGCGAACAGCGGCCGGTTCATGTCCGGCGGCTCCTCGGGCAGTACGTCCAGCGCGGCACCGGCGATCCGGCCTTCGACCAGCGCGTCGTGGAGCGCGTCGATATCGATGACGGCGCCGCGGGCGGTGTTGATCAGCACCGCGTGTTTCGGCATGAGCGCCAGCGCTTCGGCATCGATCAGGTGATGGGTGGCCTCGTTGAGCGGCGTATGCAGGCTGACGGCATCACAGCTTTGCAGCAGTTCGGCGAGGCTGTCGACCCGCGACACGCCAACCGCGATTTCCTGGCCGCGCGGCAGTTCCGGATCGTAGGCGACCACTTCGATGCCGAAGGCCTTGGCGCGCAGGGCCGTGGCGGTGCCGATACGCCCGAGCCCGACGATGCCGAGCCGGCTGCCGCGCACGCGCTCGACCTGCGGCGCGCCGGGCTTGAAGGCATCCACCGGCGCGCGTTGCAGGCGCTGGTCGTGAAACACCAGGCCGCGCCGGAAGGCCAGCAACATGCCGATGGCATGATCGGCGACTTCGCTGGTGCCGTAGTCCGGCGTGTTGCAGACCGGGATGCCGGCCGCCGCGGCCGCGTCCAGATCGATATGATCGAAGCCGACCCCGGCGCGCACGATCACGCGGCAGTTGTCGAGTTTCGCGATCAGTTCGCGGTCGATGAAGACTTCGTGCCAGACCAGCAGCGCATCGGCCGCTCGCCAGTACTTCTCGTCGATGCGCGCGGCCTCGCGCTCGCGAAAGATATCGAAGGCGAACGCCGGCCCGGCGGTCTTGCGTTCGAGTTCGGCATCGTCGTCGTACTGGGCATCGGGCGTCAGAATACGAAAGGCGCGGCTCATTGGCGGTCCGTCGGATCGGGTGGGCGGGAGCCGGGTTTGCGCTTTACTGGTACCACAGCACAAGCCCGGGGAAGAGAATGAACAGGAACAGCAGAGCAAACAGCACGCCGTAGTAGGGCAGCAGGCTGCGTGAGAGTTTCTCCATGCTGACGCCACCCACGCCACAACCGACATAGAGCACGGTGCCCACGGGCGGGGTGATCAGGCCGATGCCGAGTGCGAACGACATCAGTACGCCGAAATAGACCGGGTCGATGCCGAGCTTGGTGACCACCGGCGTCATCAACGGCGCGAGGATGACCATGGCCGGCGTCAGGTCCATGAAGAAGCCAACCAGCAACAGCACCACCATGATGATCGCCAGCATCGGCAGACGTTGGTCGGTGAGGCTGGTCAATGCGGTCACGATCTCCTGCGGCACCATGTTGGCCGTGAGCAGCCAGGCGAGCACGTTGGCGAAGGCCAGCAGCAGCAACACCATGCCGGTGAGCTCGCCGGTCTGCATGCAGAGTTTGAAGAACTTCAGCGGCGTCAGGCTGCGATAGACAAACATCGAGAGGACGATGGCATACAGCAGCGCGATGGCCGAGCTTTCGGTCGGCGTGAAGATACCGCCGAGAATGCCGCCGACGATGATCAGCGGCAGCATCAGTGCGGGCAGGGCGCCGAAGAACGAGTCGATGACCTCGCGTACCGAAAACGCCTGGGCGCGGCCGCTCTTGCGAGAAGTCAGGTAGGTCGTCGCCATCAGGCCGGCGGTGATCAACAGGCCCGGCACGATGCCGGCCAGGAACAGCTTGGAGATCGATGTATTGGTGACCACACCGAACAGAATCATCGGGATCGATGGCGGCACGATGATACCCACCACCGACGCCGCGACCACGATCGCGGTGGCGGCCGCGCCGGAATAGCCATGATCTTTCATCGGCTTGATCAGCATGCCGCCGATCGCCGAGGCGTCGGCCACGGCCGAGCCGCTGATGCCGCCGAAAAACATCGAAGTCACCACGGCGATCTGGCCGAGCCCGCCGGCCATGAACCCCACCAGCGCACTGGCGAAACGCACCAGACGGTTGGCGATGCCGCCATGGCTCATCACCTCGCCGACCAGAATGAACAGCGGGATCGCCAGCAGGGGAAAGGAATCCAGCCCGTTGACCGATTGCTGGATGATGGGCGACAAGGCATAGCCATAGTGAAACATCAGATAAATGCTCACGCTGGCCAGGCCGATGGCAACCGGAACGCCGATGGCCAGCAGGACCAGCAGCCCGAACAACAGACCCAGCATCAGCATGTCAGGCGCTCCTCATCACGCGCGCCAGCAGGCGCAGCAGGTCGGCGGTGTTGGCCAGGAACATAAAGGCCGCAAACACCACCATCGCAATGTACAGATACGTCATGGGGATACCCAGCAACGGCGTCGAACTCACATAGCCGGATATCAATTGCAGATAGGCGAAGACGATGATCACGCAGATCATGTATACGATCGCGATCTTGATGAGTTCGAACACCGCCGCCACCCCGCCCGGCACGGCGTCCTTGAGAATGGCCACGGCGATATTCTGGCGACGCAGACAGGCGACGCCGGCGCCCAGCAGAACCGCCCAGATGAAGAAAAAGCGCGACATCTCGGCCGCCCAGTCGTAGGAGCTGTCGAGCACATAGCGTCCGAAGACATTGGCCGATACGCAGAAGAACACGGCGAGAACCAGACAGCCGACCACAATGGCCAACCCTGTCCGCAGATAGCCGATCCCGCTTTCGAAAATACATACGAACCGTTCAATCATGGGCGTGTCCTGATTCGTCCCGGTGACGCCATCCCGGCCGCTCCGATGAAAACGAGCCGGGCGGATACCCGGCTCGTCGCACAAGCAGCGATGGCGAAGGCCGTGCTACTGGCTGTTGCCGGCAATAGCCTGCGTATGGCCGGTGGCCTTCATGACGTTGTCGAACAGCGGCTCGCCGATCTGGCCCTTGAAGTCCTGGTAGACCGGCATCGCCTTCTTGCGGAAGGCCGCGCGCTGTGCCTTGGTCAGTTCCGTGATCTTCAGGCCTTTCTTTTCCAGGTCCTGTTTCGCCTGATGGGCGATGTTCACCGCAGCCCGACGCTCGTAGTGGCCGGCCTGGACGGCGGCGGTCTTGACCAGCTTCTGGTATGGCTTCGGCAGCCGCTGGTAGAAGCGCTGCGACATCAGCGTAATGAACGGCGTGTAAACGTGACGCGTATCGGTTGCGTTGGACTGTACTTCATAGAACTTCGACGTCAGGATCGTGATCCAGGGGTTCTCCTGAGCGTCCACCGTGCCCTGGTCCAGGGCCGTGAACAGTTCGGCGAACGACATCGGTGTCGGATTGGCGCCCAGCGTCTTCCAGATATCGAGCTGCACCGGGCTCTGCATCGTCCGGATCTTGAGCCCCTTGAGCTGGGATGGCTTGGAGATCGCGCCCTTGCTGTCGGTCAACTGTCGGAAGCCGTTCTGGGCCCAGGCGAGCGCGACCAGCCCATTGTTCTGGTTGCTGAGCTGCTTGAGCAGCTTCTGGCCGACCGGCCCGTCGAGCACTTGATGGGCCTGTTTGGCCGAGGAGAAAAGAAACGGCAGATCGAACACCGCCAGCTTCGGCTGCATCTTGATCAGCGGCGAGGTCGAGGGCTGCGTCATTTCGAGGGTGCCGGACTGCAGCGCACTGGTCATCTGGAGATCGCCGCCGAGCTGGGCGCTCGGGAAGATGTTGACCTTGATATGGCCGCCGCTACGCTGCTCCACGATTTTCTTGAAATACTCCACGCCCTGGTACTGCGCGCTTTCCTTGGCCAGGCCGATGCCGAACTTGATCGTGAACTGTTGATTGCTTTTGATCTTGACCGGGCTGCCGGTGACTTTCGGTATCGGCAGGAAATGCAGCGAATCGCTGCTGCTGTTGGAGGCAGCGCTGGCAGCACCGGCGGCGAGCACACCACCTATCAGGCCAGCGTATACGGCGGCATGCCGGGCGAACGTTATGATTTTCATGGCTCTCCTTCAGTGGTCTGGGATTCGCGATGAGCGAATCGTCACGTCGCATCTGGACATCCGCTACCGGGTAGCGTGTAGATCGGCGATTGGATGATCGGTTTTTTATTGCGCTGCATGTTGACCATAGATGCACCCAAGCATGTCGACAATGCGCTTGCGACCAAAGTCTCGTCCCTGGTCTTGACGGGTGGGTCCGGCTTGCCACGCGGCAAATGGGAACGGTTTCAAGGCCTGCGGCCGAATCGGCGTTCGGATTCGGCCGTGCCCGGCGGTCGTTATCGCTAGCCGATCGACCGGGGCGAGTCAGGCGTCTTTGCGCCCGAGTTGTGCGGGCGCGGCGCCGCGACGGCCGCGAATGTGCGGTCGGGGGGAAGCGCTCACCGGCGGCTCAGGCCAGAGCGTGCGGGCCCGCATGCGCATCGGATAAGCGACTCATGACGCCATCCGGCGTGCGTATTCGCCTGCGCTGGCTGTTCGAAGAGGCCTGTCGGCGGCCTGGACCGCCGACCTGACTCGAGAAGCGCACGATCTGCGCTATGCCGCCGCGCCCTGGCGTGCGGGCAGCGCGTGCGCTGCGGGCATGGGCGCGCTGTCTCCTCGCGCATCTTTCGGTCTCGCGCCGTCGCTGTGCTCGTGTTCGTCGAGCGCGCGTGGATGCAGTTCGAAGAACGCCACGCGTTGCTTGAGTGCACGCGCCTGTTCTTCGAGCGAACGGCCGGCGGCCGCGGATTGTTCCACCAGGGCCGCGTTCTGTTGCGTGACACCGTCCATCTGTGAAATCGCCAGATTCACCTGTTCGACGCCGGAGGATTGCTCCTGGCTGGCCGCGGCGATCTCGGAGACGAGATCGCTGACCTTGTGCACGCTCACCACGATTTCATCCAGCATCTTGCCGGAGCGTGCGACCTGTTCGGAGCCGTCGGCGACCTTGCTGGCGCTGTCGGCCACGAGCTTCTTGATATCGTCGGCCGCCGATGCGCTGCGGCTGGCCAGGCTGCGGACTTCGGTGGCGACCACCGCGAAGCCGCGGCCCTGCTCGCCGGCCCGGGCGGCTTCCACCGATGCATTCAGCGCCAGCAGGTTGGTTTGAAACGCGATTTCGTCGATCAGGCCGACGATCTCGTTGATCTGACTGCTGGATTGTTCGATCGCCTGCATCGAGGCCACGGCACGCGAGGCCACTTCGCTGCCCTCGCTGGCCTGGGTTCGCACGCTCTGGGCCACCTGATTGGCCTGCGCCGCGTTGTCGGCGTTCTGCTTGACCGTGGAGGTCATCTGTTCCATCGAGGCCGCGGTCTGTTGCAGGCTCGCGGCCTGCTCCTGGGTGCGATTGCTGAGCTCGTCATTGCCGGCCGCGATTTCGTCGGCGCCGGCGGTCACTGAATCCGCCCGGTTGTCGACGTCGCTGACCACGTCATACAGACGGGCGCGCATCGATTCGATGCCGTCGATCATGCCGCCGAATTCGTCGCGATAGGGGTTATCGACACGATCTTGCAGTCGACCCTCCGTGATCGCGGCGACGAACCCGCGGGCCGCGGCCAGCGGGCGCATGATGCCGGCCATCAGCCACAGCATCACGAGCAACGCCAGTACGAACACGGCTGCCCCGGCGGCGATGATGGTGATCTCGGACTGGTGCGCCGAAGCCCGGGTATCTGCATAGGCATTGGCGGCGGCGCCACGCTGCATTTTCCAGAGCTGGTGCAGTTGCTGGGCCAGCGTGTCGATGGGCGCGTGCAGCGATATGCCGTAGATATTGGTGGCATCGAGCATGTCGGCTTGCTTGAGATTGGACACGAAATCGCCAAGCGAAGCCTCGATCGTCTTGAGATTCTTCCGGGCCTGGTCGGCCAGCTTTCGTTCCTTCGGGCTCGTGATCAGCGCGGGGTAGTAGGCTTTCCAGCCCTGATTCACATTCTTTTCGATCGTGCCGATCCGGTTCGCCGCGCGTTGCATGGCCGAGGCGTCGGCCTGCGACGTCAGCAGCGTGCTGACCGTTGAGCGCAGATCATTGACCTGCCGATTGAGGCTGGAAAGCGTCTCGATGCCGGTGAGATTCTGGTTGTAGATCGCGGCCGTATTATCCGCGGCACGGCGAATCGACCAGACCGAAAGCGCGCTGAGCAGGGAAATGAACACCAGCGCCGCCCCAAAGCCGATCGCGAGCTTTGCGCGCACACTCTTTCTCGGATTCAACATCGAATATCTCCTCAGCGATTGGTTTTATCGTTTTTTTGGTTTTGCGATGCGGCGCCGTGACGGCATCACAAGGCGCGATAGCCCTATGTCCTACAATCGGCCGCCGGAGTACAGACTTGAGTGTGCCGGGGCGGAGGTCATGGTTTCGGACCCCGCCGGGAGCCGATTGAAATGGGCTGTCCGTGCCGTCGCAGAGGCGGGCTCCGTCCGCGCGCCTCCAAGCGCACGCCGGCCTGGCGGATTGGTTAATCTGGCGGGCGAATCCGCGAACGACAGGCCGGCCGTGCCCACACTTTCCGCCTTGTACCGCTACCCGATCAAATCCGCCGCCGGCGAGGCACTGGACCGCGCGACGGTGACCGAGGAAGGCTTGCTGCGTGACCGCCGCTTCATGCTCGCCCGGCCTGATGGCAGCTTCGTCACGGCCCGCCGGTACGCCGGCCTGCAGCGCGTGGTCGCCCGCTTCGATGGCGAGCAGCTGTTCGTGATGCACGATAACCATCCGGCTGTCAGCGAGTCGCGCCATGCCTTCGCGCGCCAGCCGTTCCAGACCCGGGTCTGGGGCGATGAATTCCCGGCGCTGACCACAACCCTGCGTCTTGATGCGTGGTTCAGCCGCATCGTCGGCGAGCCGGTGCATCTGCTGTGGCTCGGTGATCGATCGCATCGCCACCGCGACTCGATCGGTGTCCGTGTGAGCTTTGCCGACGGTTATCCGCTGCTGCTGACCGCCGAGGCATCGCTGGCCGATGTCAACGCGCGTACCGACGGTAGCCACGTCATGGCGCAGTTCCGGCCCAATGTTGTCGTCGCCGATAGCGCGGCCTTCGCTGAGGACGGCTGGCAACGCATTCGTATCGGCGATGTCGTGTTCCGGGTGGACAAGCCTTGCGGGCGTTGCGTAATGATCACGGTCGATCCCGCCACCGGCGAGCGCCGGCCCGACGGCGAACCACTGCGCACCCTCGGCACGTATCGCAGGCAGGGCAAGGAGGTCTGTTTCGGCCAGAATCTCGTCGCCGAGAACAGTGGTGAGCTGCGGGTCGGACAGGGGGTCGAGATTCTCGAGTGAGCGAGCGCCGGTCGGCATTCTCGTGCGGCCCGGCCCATGCCGCCCGGCGTGCTGGCGAGCCGGCCGATCATCCTTGAAACGAAAGTTCGATCCGACCCGGGGGCGCTCTGCTAGCGTTCGTCAGCCGTCGCCGCGGAGAGCGACGGCGCTCGTCTTGCCCTGAACCCGCGGGATCGAATATGCCCCATGCCCCTGAAAGCGCCGTATCGCCAGCCCGGAATGCTCTGGTCAAGGTGCCGGAGATCACGATCTTCTTCTGGATCGTCAAGTTGCTGACCACGGCCATGGGCGAATCGACCTCGGATTTTCTGGTCTATCACATCAATCCGTATGTCGCGGTGGTGCTGGGCACGCTGGGCTTCGTTGTGTCGCTGGCGCTTCAGTTCGTCGTCACCCGCTACATTCCCTGGGTTTATTGGCTCGTGATCGTGATGATCGGGATCTTCGGCACCATGGTCGCGGACGTGGCCCATATCGTGCTCGGGGTGCCGTATTTCGTGTCGACGGCGGCGTTTGCGGTGTCGCTTGTCGTCATATTCGCGCTCTGGGCGCGAGTCGAGGGCACGCTGTCGATCCACAGCATCCATACCACGCGCCGCGAAATATTCTATTGGGCGGCGATCATCGCGACGTTCGCCCTGGGGACGGCGGCCGGCGACATGACCGCGACCACCTTCGATCTGGGCTATTTCGACTCGACGCTTGTCTTTACCGGCGTATTCATCCTGGCCGGCGTGGCCTGTGCACTGACAAGCCCGGGTGTGGCCCGGATCCTGCTGTTCTGGCTTGTCTACGTATTGACGCGGCCCGTGGGCGCGTCCTGCGCGGACTGGCTCGGCAAATCGCATCAGTTCGGCGGCATGGGATACGGCGACGGGGTCGTGAGCGTCGCGCTGGGGGGGCTGATCGTCGTCTTCGTTGCCTACCTGACCGTGTCCGGAAAAGACCGGCGCGAAGAAGCTGCCGGATTCCGGGGCGTGGCGCCAGCGGGTGGATAATACCGACCGCCGAGGGGCGGCCGTCTCGCCGCCGCCGCCATGGCAGCTGGCAGGCATGAAAAAACCCCGGGCGACGCATGCCGTCCGGGGTTTGCCCAGCTGTGCAGCCTTCAGCTCAGCGCGGGGCGTCCGCGACGCGGCAGGCGCCATTTGAAGACCCCGATCAACGCGAGGCCGACGGCCAGTAGCCCGAGGCCGCTCGGCTCGGGCACCGGCCGTGCGCCGCCGACCGATGCGACGGTCAGGCGCAGGGCTCGATCCTGGCTGTTAGCCAAACCGACATCCGCGATGTCGAATTGCCAGCCGGAGCCGAAATCAAGCCCCTGCAGACCCAGGTTCGAGAGGTTCTCGAAACTTTGGGCCAGCATCACGTCGAGCGTGTCCCCGACTTGCAGGTTGTTGTCGGCCAGCAGGTTCAGGCCCAGCATGCTGCCGCTGCCGAAGTCGGCGATGCCGTCCACATTGACCTGGTCGGACGACTGGTTGCCGGCGATATCGAGATACAGCGAACCGTTCAGAGCCAATGGCCCCTGCACGCCGAGCGTGCCGACATCGCCATTGCCGTTGCCCGGCATCAATATGCCGCCGCTGGCAACGGTGGTGGCGCCGACCGCGCCGTGTCCGGCCAGCTTGGCCCCGTCGTTGACGGTGACATTGCCGGCGAGGCTGGCCCCGTTGCCGGCGTGATTGCCCACGATCAGCTCGCCGCTGCGCACCTGGGTGCGGCCGATATTCGTGTTGTTACCGTTGAGCACCGTGGTACCGGCGCCGACATTGACTTGCTGGAAGTGGGCGGCATTGCCCGCGTACGCGAACTGCTGGCCGGCGCCCGGGGTGATGTTCAGCGTGCTGTTGCCGCTACCGCCCGAGATGTCGCCCTGGA
Organism: Salinisphaera sp. SWV1; assembly: GCF_052044155.1. Taxonomy (NCBI): domain Bacteria; kingdom Pseudomonadati; phylum Pseudomonadota; class Gammaproteobacteria; order Salinisphaerales; family Salinisphaeraceae; genus Salinisphaera; species Salinisphaera sp. SWV1. Next base: position 75,618 of record NZ_JBQDYE010000008.1, on the reverse strand, counting down.
CATGGGCCTGGCCACCGACGATGCCGAGGGTCGAATCGCCGCTGCCGAGATCGACGGCCTTGCCACTGCCGTCGGCCATGATTGTGCCGCTATTGGTCACCGTGGCATTGTTGCCGCCGGTGAAAATGGCCGCCTCGCTGCCGCCGCCCTCGATGGTGCCGCCCGCGAGATTGTCGATGGTCACCGTATGCTTGTTGGCCGCGCCCGTGACCGCGATGCCGGCCCCGGTCTGGCCCTGAATCAGGCCGCTGTTGGTCACCGATGAATCGGCAAAGATGCCTTGAATGGGAATCGGTTTGCCGGTATCGGGGCTCTTGTCGAGGCCGGCGAGCGTAATGCCGTGGCTCAGGCCCGCGTTGCTCTTGCCCACGATCGTACCGCTGTTGACGATCTTGCCGCCACCGACCGTGACGCCCTCGCTGGTCTCGCCGGCGGCGGCATTGAGCGACTGAATGGTGCCGGTATTGTTGATATCCACCAGCCCGTCGACATCGACCCCGTCGCCATCGCGATTGACGCCGTCGCCGCTGATCAGGCCGTGGTTGACCACCGTCACCTTTTCATTCGCGTTGAAACCATCGATATTGACGCCGGAGCCGTCGTCGCCCTGGATCGTGCCGCCCGCGTTATTGGTGACGTGCATGACGAAGTCGCCTTTGGTCGACGTATCCGTATTGCCGCCGGTGATGCCGTGTCGCGCCCCCTCGATGAGGCTGGTCGCGGCCGTGGCGTCCGGGTGGTTAACCACGGTCACGCCGCTGTTGTCCTGGGCATCGACGCCGTCGGTGCCGTCCATGCTATTTACCGGATTCGTGGACTTGATGGTCCCTTCATTGTTCACCACGCCATCCACGCCCGGGCGTATGCCATCGGCATCGAAAGCGGTGATCACGCCGCCGGCATAGTTGTCGACGGTGTTGCTGCCTTTGGTGATGTGATTGAAGTCGATCGCCTGTGCGCCGCCCTGGGAAATGTTCTTCGAATTGACCGTGCCGTAGTTCTCGAAGGTGACGTTGTTGCCCTTGTGCAACTGGATCGCATCGGCGTCCTTGCTTTGCAGCAGGGCGCCCGCTTCATTGATGACGGTCAGCGTGAGATTGCTGTTGTCATTGCGAATGGCGCGCCCGCTGCCCTGCTGGTCGATCGTGCCGGCATTGTCGATCGTGGTTTTGCCGGATACCGTGATTCCGATGCTGTCACTGCTGGACGGAATGACGAGGCTGCCACCCGCCTTGATCGTGCCGCTCTGGCCGCCGGTCAGCGTCTGTGGGCTCGTCAGCGTCTGGCCCGGGTCGATGGTGAATGAAGCGGCCAGCACGGCCGGGCTTTCCAGCGCGAGGCCGGCGGCGGCACAGATCAAGGCCGCCACCATCGGAGACATGCGATTGTTCATTGATTTTTAAGATATGGATATGGGCGCGAACCGCAAAGCAATATGCATGCCTTTTTTATTTTATATTTAACTTGCTGTTTTATTATATAAATAATTTATTCATCTCTACCCGAGTGTCAGGTTGTTCGACTCCAATAATTCATAAATTGCAATGTATTATTAATACAATTGTCTTAAAAGTTTAATATAACAAGAATTTTCGGGCTGTAGCTCCGGGCGGGCCGTAGCCGGTCGCGATCGGCGCAGCCGGAAACATTTTTCTCATGCGGCGATTCGGTGTAATAGAAATCGACACCCTTCGGGGCTGGCCGGCGGCGTAACCAAGCATTCGCAAATATTTTTCTCGGGACCACGACGGCCGCCATCCTGGGTTCGCGCTCAAGGGGCGGTGTCGGTCACCTACGGCGTCCACGCGCTGCTGGCCGCGCAGTGGGGTTTCAGGCGGTCCGCGGCTGTCCTGTTGCGGCGAGTTGCGATCGCGACGCCAAGCTCTTGGCGTCCTCGCCACGGCGCGACGACGTCTCTGCCCACCACCCGCACAACGCCGACTGGGCCAATCACTCGATTATCAACCGTATCGGGGCCCTTTTTTTCGGCTACCCAGGAAAGTCGGGCCACCAGAATAGCGGCCCGGCCGAATAGCATTTCAGCCGGTTTCATTGACGGCGGGGGTAAGCCAGCGCATGCGGTGTCGCCTCCCGGCCGACTTTTTCGGGGACGCAAGGAGAGGGGCATGAGGATTTCCTATCATTTTCACCAGGGCGTGATCGCTGCCGTCATTCTGGCCGCGGGCACCGCCGCTGCGCAGGCGGGCGCCACGCATGGCGCGCCGTCGGCGAATCTCGACGTCTATCGGCTCGGCTATACCGCGACGCACTTTTATCACCAAGAGCATAGTTTCGATAGCCAGAAGGGCTGGATCAACGGAATTGACCTCCAGAAGCTCTATATCGGCAACCATTTTTATTACGACAGCGATCTCGGTTACAGCGCCGGTAGCGCCCACTACGACGGCGGCGTTCAATATGTGAACCCGAATACCGGCCAGGTCGGCTCGCAGCCGTATTCGACCTCGATCGATGAAAAGCTGCTGACCAGCCACGTCGACATGGGCCCGGTGTTTCGCCTGGCAGGTGGTCGGGATGCGATCGTGCCGTTTATCGGTATCGGTGTGCGCTACCACTACGATCACACGAGTACCGGGCGCGTGACTGCGCCGGGCTTCGGCTCGGCTCCGGTAGCGGCCAGCCGTGACGATCGGCTACAAGCACAGGCGCGTTTCGGCGCGATGGACCGTTTCGCGATCACCCGCAGACTCGGCCTGGAACTGAAGGGACTGGCCACCTACAACTTTTACGGCCGGCTCTCCAACACGCAGTATTCCGGAAACTACAAGGGCCACGACTGGGGCTATGTTGGCTCGGCCACCGCCGATTATCAGCTTACCCGCGTGCTGGGCATCTATGCGCGTGCCAGTTACACCAGGGTGCATACCTCGCGCATCCAGCTGTCGCAGACATTCTACGAGCCCTCGGCCAGCAGTGGCGTCACTCGCCTGACGGTAGGCGCCCAGGCGCACTTCTAGACCACAGTTCGCGTCATGGATTTCGATCGATTTCTCGTGCCAGGCAAGGCGCGGTGATGAGCCCTATCGGGTTCATTGGGCTGGACCCCATCGATATCCGTAGGCGCGCCATCCCGGGCAGTAGGGCTCGACCGCAGATGACTGCGGCCGGGCCCTGCGTCTTTTCTGGCTCGAATTGGAGCCTGACATGCGCCATTGCGTGGAACGACAGCAGGCTCGCAGCCACGGGCATGACCGAGGCGCCAACACGGCCATTCAAAATCCGGTTTCAAGACCGCTCTGTTGTTGTTGGGGGTTGCATTCGCCGAGCAAACGTCCCCGTAGCCGGATGGCGGCTATCCCCTGGCCCGAATCACGGCCGAGACGCCGGCCAGAACGGTCATCGTCCCGATGATCTGCGGCAGCGAAATGCTTTCATGGAGGAACAAATAACCGAATGCCAACACCGCAATCGGCAGCGCGTTCAAACTCAAGGCGGCTGCTGTCGGGCCGATTGTTCTGAGCGCACGGTTATAGAGAATAAACGCCACGAACGAGGGGCCGAGGCCGAGGTAAAGTGCCGATCCGACAGCGGCTGGCGACAGAGAGCCTGAGCCTCCCAGAACGAGCTGTTCGATGACCGCAAGCGGGAGCAATGTCACCACAGCAGCCGCAGATAACGGCACCATGGCGGCCAGCGGCGGTAGTCCCGACAGGCCGTGAGTGGCGACCATCGCATAGACGATCCAGGCGCCGATTGCGAGCAGCATGACGAATACACCCGGAGACACCGTTCGCAAAAAGCCCATCGGCGCACCGTTTGTTACCACGATCACGGCGCCAGTGACCGATACAAACACGCCGGCCCAGCCCAGATACCCCAGACGCTCCTGAAACCGCAGCCATGCGACGATTGCGGTGAAGATCGGGATCGATGCCTCGAGCACGGCGACCGACGTCGTGCTGGCGGTATGCAGGGCCGCATAAAGCAACGCATTGAAAAGTCCGATGCCCGAGGCGCCGATGATAAACAGCCGGCCTTTGTGCTGTCGAAACAGGTTAATCGAGCGCCAGGCCGGGCCGCCAAAGCACACCACCGATGCCGTAAAAGCGATGATCGAACGCAACAGAGCGAGGGTGAACGGCGGTATTGCCGGCACCGCCGCCTTGCCGACCAGGATATTACCGGCAAATAACAGCACGACGACGCTGATCGGCGCCAGTTCACGTATCGAATGGTTCCATTTCATGGATCCAAAAGTACCGGATCGGAGAACGGCCCGTCATCAAAGAAATCTGCATCTCGATACAGCGTATTTGGAGAAAAGATTGGGTCAGGCCGTGCTCCGTGTGAGCAATATGAGGCCTGACCCTATGGCAAACACTGCCAGGGGGGCAGGTCTGCGCCCGACGCCTGTCGGCGCTAATCGATCTCCGATATGGCGGCGCCCGGATAGCGCTTTTCGAACTCGTGGACCAGTCGACGCTTTTCCTTGATTATGGCCACGGCCAATTTCGGCAACAGGTCGCGGGTGATGGCCCGGAGTGCGTCCGAGGCAAGGTCGGTATCCGCCGGGTCTTGCTCGCCAGGCCAGTGACGCCACTGTTGATAGTCGTCCGCTATACCGCCGGCCCCGGAATCTGCAACTTGCGTGCGCCGGTCGGCGAGCTGTTCCGTAAAGCATTTGCCAGCACGATTGTAAATGCACACCTGACGGGAAATATAGCCTCGGTATTGCCAGTCATTGTCGATGCAGGCGGCCTCGAGTCCGGTGGCGTAGGCGATCTGATAACACTCCGTGGCGCCGTCGCTGAAACGCAGGAGAAAATTGAAGGTTTCCGTGCGTATCGGCATCAAGAAGTCTTCGCCGGCATCACTTTGTCGGCGTGCGCGAAAAAAAGGTGAGCGAGGATTGTTGCAGCCCGTGGCCCGCGGTCGTTTTTCGCGGCTCTGATTCGCCCTGGGTATCGGGTAATAACCTGAGCCCCGACCGGTGTCGGTAGGGGAATCTCGTCGTGCACAGTTCATGTGTGCCCCCTGGGATTGGTTTGGTCGCTGGCCTGCCACGTTGACAGGATTTTATTGGAATCATCAACGGCCTTGTTTCGAAATTAATCGCTACACGGATTGAAAGCAAGTTTTAGTGGAAACTAAACAAAATCCGATCGGGGTACGTACGTCAACGCGATGCGTGCCTTGTGCTCATTTCATGTTTTCGATTCGTCTTGCTGGAAAGCGAGACGTAACTGCGGTATCCACGTCGTTAAATGAGAAGTCGAAAAAACGCCCGCAACAAGGCGGGCGTTGACAGGCGCGAATTGACGACGCTCGGTTAATCAATAGACGCGGTCAGCTCCTTGAGCAAAAACGCAAAGATCAGCCCGGTTTCCTCCAGTGCGGCAAATCGCCCCGGCAGGCCGCCGTGGCCGGCCGCCATATGCGTTCTGAGCAACAGGCTGTGGTTGTCGGTTTTGGTCGCGCGTAGTCTGGCGACCCATTTGGCGGGTTCCCAGTAGGTCACGCGCGGGTCGGAGACACCGGCGATGGTCAGTACGGCCGGGTAATCCTGGGCGGTGACGTTCTGGTAGGGGCAATAGCTGCGGATCGTTTCGAATGCTTGCGCGTCGTCGCGCGGGTTGCCCCATTCGGGCCACTCGGGCGGGGTGAGCGGCAGAGTGTCGTCCAGCATGGTGTTGAGCACGTCCACGAACGGGACGTCGGCGATCGCCGCCCCGAACAGTTCGGGACGCTGGTTGACGACCGCGCCGACCAGCATGCCGCCGGCGCTGCCGCCGTGGGCGGCGATCTTGCCGGGGGCGGTGTAGCCGGTTTCGCAGAGATGCTCAGCCACGCGAATGAAGTCGGCGAAGGTGTTGGGTTTTTTCTCGAGCTTGCCGTCGGCGTACCAGCGATAGCCGCGTTCCTTGCCGCCGCGGATGTGGGCGATGGCGTGCACGAAGCCACGGTCGATGAGCGAGAAACGGGTGGACGAGAAGGCGGCCGGCTCGGAGATGCCGTAGGCGCCGTAGCCGTGCAGCAGGCAGGGCGCGCTGCCGTCGATCGGGGTGTTTTTGTGGTGGGTGAGGGTGATCGGCACGTGCTGGCCGTCCGCGGTGGCGGCGGTCAGCCGACGCACGATGTATTGCGCCGGGTCGAAGCCGCTCGGCACCTGGCGTTGCTTGCGCAGGATGCGTTCGCGGCTGCGCATGTCGTAGTCGAAGGTTTCGTCCGGCGTGTGCGGGGCGCTGTAGAGAAAGCGCAGCGTGGTGGTGTCGTATTCGTAGCCGGCGGCCATGCCCAGGCTGTAGGCCTCGTCCGCGAAGGCGATGGCGTGGTCTTCGCCGCTGTGCTTGTCGGTAATGACGATACGCGGCAGGGCGTCGGCGCGCTCCATGCGCACGCGATGATGCGCGAACTCGACGTGGTCGAGGATGAGCCGACCCGGCACGTGCGGCACGAGCTCTTCCCAGTGGTCGAAGTCCGGCGTGGCGACTGGTGCGCGCATGAGGCGAAAATCCTCGGCGTCGCCGGCGTTGGTGAGGAGGACGAAATACTCGCCGTTGTCGTCGTCCACGCTGTATTCGCGGCCCGGCACACGTTCGGCGATCAGGCGCGGTGTGGCTTCGGGGTTGGCGGCCGGGATGAAGCGCGTTTCGCTGGTGGCGTGGTCGTGGGCGTGGATGAGCAGGTAGCGCGCGCTCTGGGTTTCGCCGAGGCCGACGAAAAAACCGGGGTCGGATTCTTCGTAGATCAGCGTGGCATTGGCCGGCGGCGCGCCGAGCGGCAGGCGCCAGACGCGGCAGGGCCGGTGATTCTCGTCGAGGGTGACGTAGAACAGCGTATTGCCGTCGGCCGACCAGGCGACGTTGCCGGTGGTGTTGTCGATCGGCGGCTGGATTTCGTCGCCGCGCGCGCCGTGTGGGTCGATGGCGCGAACGTGAATGGTGTAGGCCTCGGAGCCGCGGTCGTCGAGGGCGAAGGCGAGTTTGGCGTGGTCCGGGCTGTGGTCGACCGCACCGAGCGAGAAGTACGCGCGGCCTTCGGCCTCGGCGTCGCCGTCTAGCAGGATCTGTTCGCCGGCCAGCGGCTCGCCGGGTGCGGCGCCGCCATCCGACGCGCGCGGCGCCCGACAGAAGATCGGGTGCTGGCCGCCTTCGCGAAAACGCAGGTAATAGACATAGTCGCCGTCCGGCGTGGGTACGCTGGCGTCTACTTCGGCTATGCGACCGCGCATTTCGGCGACGAGTTTGGCCTGCAGCGCGGTGGTGTCGGCCATCGCGGCGTCGGTATAGGCGTTTTCGGCCTCGAGATAAGCGCGGATGTCGGCGTCGAGTTTGTCCGGATCGAGCATCGCCTCGCGCCAGTTCGGGTCGCGCAGCCAGGCGTAGTCGTCGTGCAGGGTCACGCCGTGGATGGTGGTCTGGCTGGGCTTGCGGGCCGCGGTCGGCGGTTCGGCGGCGATGGTGTCGAGCTGTTCGGACATGGATCTCATCGATGGTAGAAGCGACGGCCGCGGGGCGGCCTGCGGGATAAATGCGGGCTGGCCGCTGTGCTTCAAGGTGCGCGGCGACCCGCGGGATGGCTGACACAATACGTCAATCGCATGTTTGGCATTGTGGGCCGCAGGGCGCGATGATGAACGGCAAAGACTTGCAGACCACGGTGCGACGCCATGCAGCGACAAATCGGCGAACTCGTCATCGAATGTGTTCGGGGCGATATCACCCGGCAGGACGATATCGATGTCATCGTCAACGCCGCCAACAAGCAATTGCAGGGCGGTGGCGGTGTGGACGGCGCGATCCATCGCGCGGCGGGTCCGGAGCTGGTCAAGGCGAGCAAGGCGCTGGCGCCGATCGAAGCCGGCGAAGCCGTGATTACCGAGGCCTTCGATCTGCCCAACGATTGGGTGGTGCACTGCGCCGGGCCGGTGTATTCGCATAACACCGAGGTGCCGAAACAACTGGCAGCCTGCTATCGCAACGCGCTGGCGCTGGCGGAAGACAAGCAGGCGGCATCGATCGCCTTTCCCGCGATTTCGGCCGGTATCTACGGGTATCCGCTGGACGAAGCCGGTGCGATCGCCGTGCAGGCGGTGAGCGACCATGCACGCGCGTCGCTATCGCTCCAGCGCGTGCGCTTCGTGTTGTTTTCCGAGGAGGTGTACGCGGCGTTCTCCCAGGCGTTGTCGGAACGGAACTGATGCCGCTCGGGGCGGTGCAGGTTGCCGGGTTGCACGTGGAACCGTTGCGCCCAAAGGCGAACGCCGCCGGGCAGCCGGCGGGTCGGCTCAGCCGGCCGCGGTAGCGATCCGAGCCACCGGCGCGGCCATGACATAGTCATCCATCACGAAACCATGGCCGATGTCCTTCACATCTTCGTATTCGGTTCCGAAGCCGATGCGTCGATAGGCGGTAATGGATTCGGCGTTGTGCCGGTTTACCCGAAGACGCAGCATCGCGGCGCCGAACTCGCGGGCCTGGTCCGCCGCGCGCTGGACCAGCCGGCGACCCACGCCGAGATTGCGTGCCTCGATATGCACGTAGAGCTTGTCGAGCCAGGCGGTGTCCGGGTCGTCCGCATCGGGCGAGACGGCGACGAAGGCCACATAGCGTTCACCTCGGCGCGCCAGGGTGAAGCGTGTGCCGGCCGCCATTTGTTCGTTGAGGGCGTGTTCGCTGTAACCGCCGTCGAGCATGTACTCGACCTGCTCCCGGCCGATGATTGGCGTGTAGTGCTGGTGCCAGATAACGTGGGCCAGCGCCGAAAGCTCAAGCAGCAGGGCCGGGTTGTCGGCGGCGACGAGTTCGATATGATCCATCAGCACTCGGTGTCGGTGTGGTGGGCAGCAGCGAGGCGTTCGCGGATGCGATCGCCGTAGCCCGGTTCGCGCAGCAGGGCCCGGCCGCGGGGCGACTGCGCCAGCCGCAGTTCGATCCAGCGGGCGCGGCGGGTCAGTTCGCGGGCAGCGTCGGATTCGGGCAGTGTGCGCGCCAGGAGATCCTCGACCTCGCGCAGTTCGCGCCGGACCTCGATCTCGGGTGGCACGTAGCCAGCGTTTTTCAGAAGCCGGTAGCCCGCGCGCAGATGCTCGGGCACGTTCGCGGCCTCGTCGGCCAGCAAGGGCTTGCCCGCGCCGGGCAGGTCATCGAGTTCGCCGCGTTCGGCCGCCGCTTCGATGTGGGCGTCGGCCAGTCGGTCCAGTAGGCTCATGAAGCCGCACTATACGCGGTCGCCGCGCCTGCGGCCTTAACGAGTAACGCGCCCGGACTTGCGGGCCGGCCGTCTGCGGTTTGCGATACGACCGGTCGGGCCCGGGGTGCACCGGGCAATCGATGATCGGCCGCAATGCCGGGCCACAGGTCGCTGACACCGGCTGACTACGCTATGCTCGCCCTGCTTCGCCCGGCCGCGAAACAGCCCCGGGCACGGTCACCTACGAAATGGCAACAGGCTCAAGTGATGGCGGAGTATCTTGCCCCGGCGCTGCACGGCGCCGACATCGTGGACACGGTCCAGGCCAACGGCCTGGAGCTGGCCTACGAACAGTTCGGACGCGACGACGATCCGGCGCTGGTGATGATCATGGGGCTCGGCACCCAGCTCACCGCCTGGCCGGATGCGTTCTGTCGCGCCCTGGCCGACACCGGACTGCGGGTGATCCGCTTCGACAATCGCGACATCGGCCTGTCGAGCAAGATACGGGACACGCGCCGTTACGACTCGGTACGCCGGGCGTTTTTCAAGTCGTTGCTGGGCCGGGAAATCGAGACCCCGTATACCCTGGAAGACATGGCGGAGGACACGGTGGGGCTGCTGGTGGCGCTCGGTATTCGGCACGCGCATCTGGTGGGTGCCTCCATGGGCGGGATGATCGCCCAGATCGTGGCCGCCAAGCGCCCCGCGCGGGTGGCGTCGTTGACTTCGATCATGTCCAGCTCGGGCGCGCGCAAGCTGCCGCGCGGGCGCTGGAAGGTGATGATGCGGTTGGCCAAGGCGCCGAAAAGCCGCGACCCGGACGCGATCGTTGCCCATCTCGCCAGGACCATGAGTCTGATCAGCAGCCCGAAGATGGGGCGCAGTTATCACGACTGGGAGGCGGAAATTCGGCGCGCGGTCGAGCGCAGTTATTATCCGGCCGGCACCGCACGCCAGACGCTGGCCGTGCTCGCCGCCCCGCCGCGCGACGATCTGCTGGGGGCGGTGCGCTGCCCGGCGCTGGTGATCCACGGCAGGGCCGACCCGTTGCTGCCGGTCAAGCATGGGCGTTCCACCGCCGAATGCCTGCCCAACGCGCGTTACGAGGAAATCCCCGGCATGGGCCACGATCTGCCGCCGCGCATGCTGCCGCGATTCGTGGACTGGATCAGCGAACTGGTGCATGAAGCCGAAGATCGTGCCGCAAAGTCACGACAAGAAAGACAGGCCTGATGAACGCAAAACCATGCGAATGAAAATTGGCAAGGCGGCGAATGGTCGGGCGTCGGCCATGGGCGAGACAGAATGAATCTGCGCTGGGCTGCGATGGTGGAAAACGCTTGGTCAAGCGAGCGGCGACGAGCCCGGGTCATGGTCTCGGCGCCGATTCGGCCCGAATCCACAGGTCTTTAGATTGGCGCCGGCCGCGCTCATTTGCAGACGGTGTGGCCAACAACCGCCCTTTGAAACGTTGCAAAGCCGGGGCCGGGCTCAGCCGAAATCGAACCCGATCTGGTCGCCGGCGGCGGGCGGTACACGGAACGCGGCGGTATCCAGGGTGAAGCGCTTCCCGTTGATACCCGTCCGCTTGCAGGCCAGCGCGAAACGCCTGGCGATCAGGTCGGCATAGGTGCCGGTGCCGGTCATGCGCGTGCCCCAGCTGGCATCGTAGTCGGCGCCGCCGCGCATCTGCTGGATCAGGCTCATCACGTGTCGGGCGCGATCCGGATAGTGCTGGTCCAGCCATTCACGGAACAGGTGCTTGATCGCGTGCGGCAGGCGCAGCAGGACGTAACCGGCGCGCGTTGCTCCGGCCTCGGCGGCGGCAGCAATTAAACTTTCCATCTCGGCATCGGTGATCATCGGGATCACGGGGGCGATGAGCGCGCCGGTGGGCACATCGGCCTCGGCGAGCGCGGCGATGGTGCGCAGCCGCTGGGCCGGGGAGGCCGCGCGGGGCTCGAGATGCCGCTTGAGTTCGTTGTCGAGGCTGGTGAGACTGACGAACACACTGGCCAGGTTGCGTGCCGCCATGTCGCCGATCAGGTCGAGATCGCGGGTGACGTGCGCGCCCTTGGTCACGATCGAGATCGGCTGGTTGAAGCGGTGGGCGACTTCCAGGATGGCGCGCGTGATGCCCAGATGCCGATCGTCCGGCTGGTACGGATCGGTGTTCGCGCCCAGCGTGATCGCCTCGCAGCGATAGCGCGAGTGCCGGAGCTCGGCTTCGAACAGGGCCGCGGCTTCGGGCTTGTAGTAGATCTCGCTTTCGAAATCCAGGCCCGGGGAATGATCGAGATATTCATGTGTGGGCCGGGCGAAGCAATAAATGCAGCCATGCGCGCAGCCCTTGTAGGGGTTGATCGACGCGGAGAACGGCACGTCCGGCGATTCGTTGCGCGAGATCACGCGGCGCGTCGGATCGCGGTGCAGGTGCGTGGCCGGCGCGGTGTCGTCTTCGTCGGCCTGGTCGATCGTGTCCCAGCCGTCGTCGAAGTCCTCGCCGGCGGTGGCCGCGAACCGTGAGACCGGGTTGGTCAATGCCCCGCGGCCCTTGTGATGCGTTGCTCGGTGCGCCATATCCGTACTGTATGAATAAACAGTTGTTATGGCAAGCCGATGCCGCGATCACCGCATCGCGTGCCGAATCACTCGGTCCGGCGTCCGTCGACCAGCGGGTGCCGGCCGGGCAGTTTGAAGCGGTTCTTGCGCAGCTCGATCAGCTTGTCGACTTCCGCCGCGCTGAACTCGTGCGCGCCGCCGTACTGCGAGGCCAGATAGACCACCTTGGCGTAGTAGTCCAGCGCCTCCATCTTGAAGTGCGCGTTGTCGAGGTCGGCGCCGTACGACAGGGCGCCGTGATTTTCCAGCAACAACGCGTCGTGGGTCTGGAGGTAGTCGGTGATGGCGTTCGGCAGGTCCATGGTCGAGGGCGTGCCATAGGGCGTGAGCGGTACCTCGCCGAGCAGGATGGTCGATTCGGGCATGATCTGCTGGGTGAGCGGCTTGCCGCAGATGGCGTGCACGGTGGCGTAGAGCGGGTGGGCATGCACCACGGCATTCACGTCCGGCCGGTGCTGGTAGACATGCAGGTGCATGCGGATTTCGGACGACGGTTTGCGGCCGTTGTCGCCGATCGCCTGGCCGTCACGGTCGATCGTGCAGATCATGTCCGGCGTCATGAAGCCCTTGGACACGCCGGTCGGTGAGCAGAGGATGCGCTCGTCATCCAGCTTGACCGAAATGTTGCCGTCGTTGGCCGCCCCCATTTCGCGCTGATACAGACGCTGGCCGATCGCGCAGATGTGTTCGCGCAGCGCGTGTTCGGTGGTCGATGCAGACATCAGGGATCCTGTGTGGAGCCGGCGGCGCCGGGTTGGTTTTAATTGGCCAATATGACTAATAAGCAAAAAATAACAACACGAATAAAGGTTGTTCTTTTGTTTGTTTTGTTATGGGCCTGAATGGCGCATAGTATTATCAATCATCGGTCCGCCCGGGTAGTGTATGTCGCACGCCGCGTGTTCGCAGGCCGGGCCCGGGCCGCCCGGTCCCGTTCATTGCCTGGCCTTCGATTTCGGGGCCGGCAGTGGCCGCGCCATGCTCGGCCGGCTGGATACGTGCGGGCTGGCGCTCGAGGAAGTCCATCGTTTCGATACCGCCACCGTCATCGACGATGGTCAACTCTGCTGGGATCCGGAAGCGCTTTACGGCGGACTGGAAACCGGCTTGCGCGCCGCGCAGTCGCTCGGCCCGGTCCATGCCATCGGCATCGATGCCTGGGGCGTGGACTTCGGCCTGGTCGACGCCGACGGCCGTCTGCTGGGGCCGCCGTTGCATCATCGCAATGGCCACGGCAGCCGCGGGGTCGTGCGCGGTGTGTTGTCGCTGGACGACATGCATCGCCGAACCGGCGCCCAGAAGCTGGAACTGAATACGGTTTTTCAGCTCATCGATTTGCACGCCCGCCGGCCCGAGCGCATCGCCGCGGCCGACCGCCTGTTGCTGATGGCCGATTTGTTCTCGGCGCATCTGACCGGCCGGCAAACCAACGAATACACCCTCGCGACCACGACTGGCCTGTTCGATACGGTCCGCGGCCAATGGGCGTATGCGTTGATCGACGAACTCGGGCTGCCGCGACGGCTGTTCCGGCCGGTCGTCGTCCCCGGCGAGCTCTGCGGTGTATTGCGCCCGGCGCTGCGGGCGGCCGACGGCGCGGCCACGCCGGTGGTGGCCGTCGGCGCCCACGATACCGCCAGCGCGGTGGCCGGGCTGGATCTCGCGGCGGATGAGGCGTTTCTCATCCTGGGTTCGTGGTCGCTGTTGGGGGTGGAGACCGGCGCGCGGACCCGCGATGCCCGTACGCTTGCCCATGGTTTCGGCAACGAAGGCGGGGTCTGCGGCACCCATCGCCTGATCACCAACATCAATGGGCTGTATCTGATTCAGATGCTGCGCCAGGCCTGGCGTGTCCGGCACGATGAGCGCCCGGAGTTCTCCGAGATCACGGCGGCGGCGCGCGCCGCGCGATCCCTCGGTTTGCCCGCGTCCATGCGTATTGACCCAACTGATCGCCGTTTTTTCTCGCCCGACGACATCATGATGGCGATCGACGATTTCCTGGACGCCGGAGGGCACAGCCGACCGGCCGGACTCGGTGAATACGCGCTCGCTATCTATCGCGGGCTCGCCGACCAGATCGCGGGCGGCGTCGCCACGCTGGAACAGGAATTCGGGCGCCGGATCGGTGCGATCCATGTCTGCGGCGGCGGCAGCCAGGATGCGCTGTTGTGCGAATGTATCGTCGAGGCCGCCGGCAAACCGATACGCCACGGCGCGGTGGAGGCCTCGGCCTATGGCAACGTGCTGATGCAACTCGTCGGACTAGGCGCGGTGGACGATTTGCGCGCGGCGCGCGCCTTGCTCGGCGGGTCGTCGCGACGCGAGCAGGCTTGAGCGGTGCCGTTGGCTATACTTACAACATGCCGGCGGCGTTGGCCGTCGTCGGTTTGATGCTGATGTGTGGGGATGATGCTGCCCGCGGAACGAAAACAGAAAACCCTCGATGTGTTGCGGGCCGACGGCAAGGTCGGTGTGGCCGATCTGGCGGCGCGCTTTCGGGTCACCCGTGAAACGATACGCCGGGATCTGGAAAAGCTCGAGGCCGAAGGCGTGCTCGAGCGCACCCACGGCGGCGCGGTCGCCATCGTGGAGCGCAACCCGGATATGCCCTATCTCACGCGCGAAGCGGTCAATCGTGCAGCGAAGCAGCGCATCGCGCACAAGGCGGCGTCGCTCATTGCCGATGGCGATGCCGTCATGCTCGATTCCAGTTCCACCGTCTGCGAGATGCTGGGCGCGCTGGCCGGACGGCGCGATCTGCAATTGATCAGCAATTCCCTGCGCCTGGCTGCGGCGGGGGCAGACAGCGAACATGCGCTGATCACGGTGGGCGGCGAGCTGTGCAAGAAGTCGTTGGCGTTCGTGGGTGGGCTGGCCGAAGAATCGCTGGCCCGTTTCAACGTGCATTGGGCGCTGGTCGGTTGCAAGACGCTGCATGCCGAGGCCGGCGTGCTCGCATCCAATCTCGGTGAAGCCCAGATCAAGCGGGTCATGCTGGCGCATGCGCGGCGAACCGCGTTGCTCGTCGATCACAGCAAGTTCGATCGCAGTGCGCTGGTCCAGATCTGTGCGTTGCCCGAAATCGACGTGGTCGTGACCGATCAGGCGCCGAGCCCCGCCTGGATCGAGCGCCTGGCGGGGCTCGACGTACGCCTGATCTATTGAGCCGATGGCCTGCGGATGCGGCCCGGTGGTGGCGGCACGTTCGAGTCTACGCCCGCGGGGTGATCAGCGACCCGCTCAAGCGCGTTCGTCCTTTGGCGAGCCCATGACGATATAGGTCGTGATCGCACTGACATGCGGGTGTGTCCCGAGTATCTCGGTATGAAAACGCTTGTAGCTGGCGAGGTCCGGGCATTCGATTCGCAGCAGATATTCGAAGGCACCGGCGATGTTATGGCATTCGGCGACTTCGTCGGCATCGCACATCGCCCGTTCGAAGTTCTGCAGCGCTGTCTTCGTATGCGATGAAAGCCCCACGCTGACATATGCCGCGAAACCGCGCGCCGTGCGTTGGGGGTCGGTCACCACGCGGTAGCCTCGAATGACGCCCGTTCGCTCGAGCTCCTGAATACGGCGAAGGCATGTGGAGGGCGAGAGGTTTACGCGCTTGGCGAGCTCGACGTTACTGAGTCGCCCATCCTGTTTGAGCTCGTGCAATATTCGACGATTCGTCGCGTCCATCCCTGTCATTTTATTGCAACTTCATGCATCAATTGCAGTGAATTAGATCATAAATTGCTCGGTTTTCGGCGTAAAATTTCGCACAACACGACTGCAGCACATCCAGGCACCATGAGTTTTCCCGTAGTCGCCGCGCTTTTCGGCTTCGCATTCGTCACCACCGTGACGCCGGGCCCCAACAATCTGATGCTGATGGCGTCCGGCGCCAATTTCGGCTTTCGGCGCACGGTGCCGCACATGATCGGTATCGTGACGGGTCTGGCGTTGCTCACCCTGCTCGCCGGTGCCGGGCTGATGGCGTTGTTTGACGCCTTTCCCATCGTACGCACGGCGCTGAAGACTGTTTCGGTCGCCTATCTGCTGTGGCTGGCGTGGAAGGTGGCGACCGCCGCGCCGCCCGGCGAGACCGCGGCCAAGGGGCGGCCCATGACGTTTTTGCAGGCCGCGGCGTTTCAGTGGGTCAATCCCAAGGCGTGGGCGATCGGCCTGTCGGCGATCACGATCTATGCGCCCGATCGCTCCCTGCTATCCGTGACCCTGGTGGCGGCTGCTTTCGCGGTGGTGTGTTTCCCGGCGATTTCAGTTTGGGCCTGGTTGGGCACGGTCGTACGCCAGTGGCTGTCGAGCGCCCGGCGGCGCCAGGTGTTCAATGCGGCCATGGCCGCGCTGCTGGTCGTGTCGCTGTACCCGGTTCTGGGCTTGCACGGCTGAGGCGCTGGTGGCGGTCAGGCATGTGCATTACGCAAAGCGGGGCCTATGGTCGGTCGCAAAAACCTAACGGTTGCGACCTGTTTTTATTGCGAACGCGGATCGAGTGTTTTTGCTTTGTTCGCTATCGATGCCCTGCGGCCTCAGGCCGCGATGCGTTTGCCGGCCCAGTCGAACAGCAGGCCGGTATCGTCGGGCGTGAGCCCGGCGATGACGCCGAGCAGGTGCTTGGCGGCCTGGTCGGGGCGTTGCAGTTGCCCTTCGGGTAGGCGTTTCTGGAATGGCTTGGACAGGCCGGTGTCCACCGTGCCCGGGTGCAAACCGACGCAGATCAGGTTTTTCGAACGGCGTGCCAGTTCGATCGCGGCAGTGCGGGTGAACTGGTTCTGCGCGGCCTTGGACGCGCGATAGCCGTACCAGCCGCCGGTGCCGTTATCGGAGATCGAGCCGATACGGGCCGAGATGCTGGCGATGACGGCACGGTCGCCGTGCGTCATGAGGTCGTGGAAATGCTTGATCATCAACGCCGGGCCGATGGCATTGACCGCAAAGCTCGTGGCGAGATGGTTCGGGTCCAGGTCCGATAATTTCTTTTCTGGGCGGATGCGGCGGGCTTGGTCGTGCAGCAGTCCGGCGCAGGTGATCATCAGATCGAGGCGCGGGTGGCGCTGGCCCGTCGCGACACGGGCAGCTTCGATGCTCGATTCATCGGTGATGTCGAGCGGCTGCAGCGCGAGCCGGTCGCCGTACCTGTTTTGCAACGCCACCAGATCGGCGCTGGATTCGGGATCGCGGGCCGTGGCGGTGACCACGGTCGCGCGATCGGTAAGCACGCGTCCAACCAGGGCCAGGCCGAGACCGCGGCCTCCGCCCTGGATGAGAATATGTTTTTCGGTCATCGCTGCCGCGTCGGAAGGGACGATGACTTGAGCTTACGATAGACGCCGCTCGGCCGATGCCGGCACGGACTATTGGATCAGCCAGCTCAGGATGGCGATGCCCGGCATGCCGGCGATGGCTGCCGCGACGATCCGGCCCCGGAACAGCGAGCGCAGGCCGGAGATCAACAGGGCCTGGACGGCCGAAGCCGATGCGCGCCGTCCACACGGCCCGTGGCGCGGGCCGTGCGTCGGCCATCAGTGGCTCGGTTGCTGTGCGTCGGCCTTGTCTGACGGAATCTGCTCGGCGCGGGTCGGGATCGGCTTCTGCTGGGCGCGTTGGTTCGTGGTGCCGTTGCCGGTAATGTCGATGTCCACTTCCACCATCATGCCCGGCGCCAGCTTCGGTTTCGGCCCCTGGTCGATTGCAATGCGCACCGGGATGCGCTGGGTGATCTTGGTGAAGTTGCCGGAGGGGTTGGGGTCGGGCAGCAGGGCGAACTGGTTGGTCGCGGCGCCACCGATGACCTGCACGTGGCCCTTGTAGGTGGTGTTCGGCCGGGCATCGACCGAGATGTCGACCGGCTGGCCGACCGCCAGGTCGCTGATCTCGGTTTCCTTGATGTTGGCCTCGATCCAGACATCGCCGGGATCGTGCATCATCAGGATCGGCTGGCCGGCCGAGACATATTCGTTTTGCTCGATGAAGGTCTTGTCGACGATGCCGTGAATCGGGCTCTTCACGGTCAGGTCGTCGATCTTGTTCTGCTCGTGCGCGCGCCGGGCCTTGGCCTGTTTGAGCCGGGTCTGCAGCACGGTGGGGTTGGTGATCCGGCCGCCGGCGAGCAGGCCGGTGCGGGCATTGGCCACCGCCACCTGATCCTGCTGCACCTGGCTCTGGGCTTGCTTGTAGTCGGCCTGGGCGGACTGATAGTCGTAACGATAGATATCGCGCTGTTTCTGCGTGCCGCCGTGGGCCTTGTACAGGTTCTCGGCACGCACATAGTTGTCGTGGGCCTTCTCCATGCGCGACTTCGCGGCATGCATGGCGGCCGTGTCCGCGGCCAGCATGGCCTTGGCCGATTTCACGCCGCCGGCGATCTGCTGGTTGGCCAGCCGCAGTTGCGCCTTGATGTTGGCGATCTGGGCATTGATCTGCTCGAGCTCCAGTTTATCCGGCGTGCTGTAGAGTTGCGCGATCTTGTCACCCTGGGCCAGTTTGTCGCCCTCGATCAGATCGAAGCCGGTCACCCGGCCGGCCAGCCGCGAGGATACCGTGATCTCGTGCGAGGCCACGTGTGCATCATTTTCGCTGACGTGTGTGAAGCGGTGGTACAGCCAGAAGCCCAGCCAGACCACGATCACCACCGCGGCGATAATGATGGCGACGAGCTTGAGCTGGCGCTTGCGCAGGGCCCCGAATCTGGGGTTCTCGCGAACGGACTGTTTGTCTTTGGAGTCGGCCATAACGTGGTTGTGTCGTGTCGGAAACGGTTATTCGGCCCGGGCGGCGGCCCGCTGCTGTCCCCAGCGGGACAGCAGATAGGACGGCACGATCACCGCCGCCAGCGCGACGGCGACCATGAGAAAACAATCCTGATAGGCATAGATGGTCGCCCAGGTGGCATCGACCCGGGACAGCATGTCGCTGGCGGCGGCCTGGCGGTAGACGTCCGATGTGCCGGTGCGATGGGCGATTTCGCCGTACTGGCGCATGGCTTCCATGGCCATCGGGTTGCCCGGTGTGAGGCCCTGATGGGTCAGCTGGGCGCTGTGCAGGGCGGTGCGACGGTCGATCATCGCCACCAGGGCGACGGTGCCGAACGCGCCGCCGAGTTGCAGCGCGAAATTGATGGCACCGGAGCCGTAGCCGATCAGCCGCGGCGGTAGCGAGCCGATCGAGCGCGACAGCGTCGGCGGCGGCACGGTGGCCATGCCGGTGGCAACCAGCGCCATCGACAGGCTCAGATAGAAATACGAGGTGTTCCAGTCGGACTGGGCGAAGCGCCAGGTGGCGAAGGCCGTGATAGTGAGCGCGGGCACGGTGATCCAGTGCGTGGGGATCCGGTCGCTGAACCGCCCCACCAGTGGCACCAGCACGGCCAGCACGAAGGTCGAGGGCACGAACAGCTCGCCCGAAGTGATCGGGCTGTAGCTCAGAATCGCGTCCATGAATTGCGGCAGCAGATACATCACACCATAGAAGGCGCCGCCGAACAGGAACAGCACGATCGAACCGGCCAGGAATTCGCGTGTCTTGAAGATATCCAGATCGAGAATCGGGCGTTCCTGGCGCGGCTCCCACCACACGAAGAACACCGTGCCGACGATCGCGATCGCCTCCAGCCAATGGATCGTGGCATCGCCCCAGCCCCAGCGCTGGCCATTGGCGATGGCGGCCAGTGCGGAGAAGATGGCGATGAACAGTACCGTGGCGCCGATCCAGTCCAGCTTGGGCTTGCGTCCACTCCCTTCGCGATCGGGCAGAAAGATCAACCCCATCAGGATCGCGGCCCCACACACCGGCAGCACGACGAAGAACACATAGCGCCAGTTGAAGTGATCGACCAGATAGCCGCCGACCACGCTGGCCAGCGTCAACGGCAGACCCAGGCTCATGCCGTAGATCGCGGTGGCCAGCCCGCGTTTTTCCGGCGGGTAGACCGCGAACAGGGCTTCCAGCGCGACCGGCCGGATCACGCCGGTCATTGCGCCCTGGATCACGCGGGCGGCGATGATCATGCTCATGCCGGTGGCCCAGCCACCCATGAACGATGCGGCGATGAATACCAGCAGCAGGCCGACATAGGTCTTGCGCTGGCCGAATGCCGCCATCAGCCACGGCGAGATCAGCAGGGTGACCGTCGTTGCCGCCAGAAATCCGGTCGACAACCATTGCACCTGCGACGCGCTCATGCCGAACGCCCCCTTGATGTAGGGCGTGGCGACATTGACGATCGTGATCGACATGCCGAGCGCAACGAGGCCGAGCAGCACCGTGAGGGTGACGTACAAGCGGTATTTCGGCCCGTAGCGCTCGAACATGGCCTCGACCTGGGTCATGAGACTCCGAGCGGGAAAGAGTGGCAGGAAATATTGTGTAGTATACAGAAAGACGGGGGCGCATGCTTACCCATGCCGGTCCGGTTGGAACAGGAGCGAGCCGTGAAAAAACTGCGGAGGGCAATAGCCGGCCTGCTGGCCGGCGTCGTGCTGACGGGGTTGGCTGGATGTGCGCATGCGCCGGCGAAGACCGGCCCGGGCGCGGCACGCTTCGACAGCGCGCGGTATGACGTGACGATGGTTTATCCGGCCACGCTCAAGGTTCGCCACGGATTCGCCAGTGGTTATTTCCTTCAGCAGCGCTGGAATCCGGATGCCGCCCATGCCGTGTCCGGGCAGGGCTTGCTGACGCTGACGCTGCCGCAATCGAACAAGCTCACCACGGGCGAGCTGCGGCTCGGCGTCAGCGACGCGAGCCGGGCGTTGCACCATTGCGCGCTGCCCGACGACGGCAACGCGGGCGCGGTTTCACGAGTCGTGATTGACGGCGTGGCGTTCAAGCGCCGCGACACCGGCGATGCGGGCATGAACCATTACCTGATGCGGCACGCCTATCGCGGCGTCGCGCATGGCCATTGCTACGCCATCGATCTGATCGTGGATGGCACGAATCCTGGCGTCTATCCCGGCAATCCCACTCCGCCGATGACGAAAAAGACAGCCTTCAAGCGCCTGACGTCGTTACTCGATGGCCTGACCTTCTCCCGCTCCTGAACGCAGAAGACCGCCGGTAGGCGGCGTTCGGTCCTATCCGCCGGGCGTGTCGTGCGGCTTATTGATCGCCGCTGGGCTTGTGCTTCTCGGCGCTATGTTGAATGCTTTGCCCCGCGTCCTTCATGTCGTGGCCGAAGCCCGCCATCGTGTTGCAGCCGGCCAGCCCGAAGGTGGCGGCGACGATGAGCAGCAAGCCGAATGTAATCTGTTTCATGGCGTACCTTTGTTGAGTCATCTGGCTCTCGGCCCGGATGGTAACGCGCAGGGCATGATGCCCGAATTAGGCATGGCAATGCATGAACCGCGGCTGACGAGCCCCGGCCTCAGGTGGCCGGGCGTGGCGGCAATGCACGATCCTGCAACACCCGGCGCAGCACGAAGCTTGAATGGACGCCGGACACGCCCGGTATGCGTGTGATGTGCTGCAGCAGCAGGCGCTGATAATCGTCCATGTCGACCGCTGCGATACGCAGCAGATACTCGGCTTCCTGGCCGGTAATCAACAGGCATTCCTGGACCTCGGGCAGCTCGGCGATGCGGGTCTCGAATTCCTCGAAGCGCTCCGGCGTGTGTTGGTCCATGCGGATCATCAGCACCACGTTGAGGCCGTAGCCGAGCTTGCGATCGTCGACCGTGGCGCGATAGCCGGTGACCAGCCCGGCCGCTTCCAGTGCACGCACCCGCCGCAGGCAGGGCGAGGGCGACAGATTCACGCGTTCCGCTAGGGCCTGATTGCTGATCCGGCCCTCGGTCTGAAGAATTTCCAGGATCCGGCGGTCGAAGCGGTCGGGGAATTCGCTGTTTCGGTTATCGGCCATGGCGGCGCAATTTTATTCTATATCAGTGTCCGATCTGGGAATAATCTACCTTTAACCGGTATGCGCGCGCCATAGTTGGCAATCATCTGCCGCGGCTGGGCGCGTATCATGAAGTCATCGTCGGCGGTTGCCGGCGTTCGTATTCGTCAGGAGTTTCGTCATGTCCCGATTCGACCATCGCAAATACAAGCCGGCGCCGCGCGTGACCGGTTTCGATCGCACCTGGCCCGAGCGCGAGATCACCCGCGCGCCGATCTGGGTGAGCGAGGATCTCCGCGACGGCAATCAGGCGCTGCTCGAGCCGATGACGGTCGAGCAGAAACAGAAGCTGTGGAAGCTGCTGGTGGATATCGGCGTCAAGGAAATCATGGTCGGCTTTCCCTCGGCCAGCCAGCCGGACTACGACTTCGTGCGCTGGCTGATCGATGAAGACCAGATTCCCGAGGATGTCACCATCGCCGCGCTCACCCAGTGTCGCGACCACCTGATCGACAAGACCTTCGAGTCGCTGGAAGGTGTGTCCAAGGCGATCATCCATCTCTACAACTCCACCTCGACCATCCAGCGCGAGCGCGTGTTCGAGATGGATCAGGACGGCATCATCGATATCGCCGTGGCGGGTGCGAAGCGCGTCAAGGCCAATGCGGAGGCGCGCCCCGGCGTGCACTGGCGGCTGGAATACTCGCCGGAGAGCTTCTCGCAGACCGAGGTCGATTTCTCGGTGCGCATCTGCGAGGCGGTGATGGATGTCTGGCAGCCCACGCCCGAGGACCGGATCATCTTCAATCTGCCGAACACGGTGGAGCAGGTCGGCCCGCATCATCATGCCGACCAGATCGAGTATTTCTGCCAGCACATCAGGGGCCGCGATTCGGTGATCGTATCCGTGCACACGCACAACGATCGCGGCGGCGCGCTGGCCGCGGCCGAGCTGGCGATGCTGGCGGGCGCGGAGCGCGTCGAGGGTTGCCTGCTGGGCAACGGCGAGCGGACCGGCAACATGGATATCGTGGTCCTGGCGATGAATCTCTACGGCATGGGCGTGGATCCGGAGCTGGATCTGTCCAACCCGGACGAGATCATCAAGGTCGTGCACGAGTGCACCGGCATCCCCCTGCATCCGCGCCATCCCTGGGTGGGCGAGCTGGTCTATACCGCCTTCTCCGGCAGCCATCAGGATGCGATCCGCAAGTCGCTGCGCAAACAGGGCGACGACGAGCCCTGGCAGGTGGCGTATCTGCCGATCGACCCGCGCGACATCGGTCGCGACTACCAGGCTGTGATCCGTGTGAACAGCCAGTCGGGCAAGGGCGGTATGGCCTTCCTGCTCGAGCGCGACTACGGCATCAACCTGCCGCGCTGGATGATGCTGGCGCTGGCCCCGCACGTGCAGCGCGAGAGCGAAAAAGTCACCGGCGAACTGGGCTCGGCCGCGATTCGTCGCCTGCTGTTCGAACATTTCGATCGCCAGCATCCGGTGTCCCTGGTGGACTACAGCGTACGCCGTGTCGGTGAAGGCCAGAAGGTGTCGGTCACCCTGGCGCAGGCGGGTCGCCAGTTCACGATCGACGGCGCGGGCAACGGTCCGTTGTCGGCCTTCGTGCATGCCTGGAACGACTACACGGGCGACGATGTCGCCATCGCCGACTACGCTGAACATGCGCTGACCTCGGGCTCGGACGCGAACGCGATCGCCTTCGTCCAGCTCAAGGCCGGCACCATCCGTATCCCGGCCGTGGCCGAAGATGCCGATACGCTGTCGGCCTCGATGAAGGCCATCATCAGCGCCATCAACCTCTCGCGCGAGGCCGACGAAACCGGTCAGCGAGGTGGTCTGGCGGCGCTGGCGAGCTAGCGTTTCGCGCTCTACCTGGCGAGCCTCGGAGGTTTCTCCGGGGTTCTTTTTTTAGGTTCTTCGCGGATTACGGCGGCCATTGCGCCCTGCGGGGCCCGAGCGTTCAAGCAGGTGTAGCTATGAGTCAGCAGTGCACTGGGCTGGCAACGCCGAACAGGCGCTCGGAAAGCCCCGCCCCGGGCGTCTTCGCCGATCTCCGGTTTCGCGCTGCAGCGCGAGTCACTTCTCTTGTTTGCGCAAGAGAAGTAACCAAGAGAAAAGCACCCGGCACGGCGCCGGCTTCGCCGGTTCACGTCGAGGCGTAGTGTCGGCGGGATGCGCCCAGAACTCACATCGCTTTGGCGATGCTCAAACAGGCTGGACGCACCGGCGCCGTGCGCCGGACACCCGCCGACACTACGCCTCGCCGTCGCCGCACAACGGGACTGAAATACAGACACGGCATATCAGAGCTTGGCGTATTCCGTAAACCGTTGCATCGCGGCCCATCTATTAATCCGGCATCAAAACAGCTGACTTCATCAGCTGTTTTTAACGCCTTCAAAAATAAAAGCCGGCGCCTGTCCGTCTTTTGTTTTCAAAGGCTTCGCGGCCGATGGCCGCGGCGAGCATGCGGTCGCATACGCGCGCTATTAACCCGAAAAATCATCTATTTTTGTGCCGGGTTAATAACTATCGAGGCCAGCATCCGGCTCGCCTCGATCCCGCAAATACGCGAAGAGCCTTTTTTATCCACAGATTCACACCGATTAACGCAGATTAGAAGGCTGCACTGATCGGGGACGAAGGCGCTGTGCAGGCGGCTCGGCCTTCCCCGGCCTTGGTGTCGCGAGATGAAGCTGGGCAGGTCGCAAAAACTGTATCGATAGGGAGCAGTGTATTTATTGGCTGCACGCGAACAGCCGGCGCCGTGATTCTCCGTCTTCATCTGCGTGAATCTGCGTCGATCTGCGGACCCATGACTTCCGGACCGAAGCGCTCGCAGGGCAGTTGTCTCGCGGTGGCATGGTGCGTCTCGGAGCTTTATCCCGGGCTCTTTTTGTCCGCAGATCGACACAGATCGGACGGCAGTGCTGATCGTGCGTGGAAACCCGTAGCGCCGTCATTCCTTGTCTTCAATCTGTTTGAATCGGTGTCAATCCGTGGATGAAAGCCTTCGGGAACGAAGCGCTAAGGCCGCAACGATTGGCGGGCCGCGTGGTGGCCGATCAGCGCCCGAGATCGGCCGTGTTATAGCAGCTCGGCATGGTCTCGCCTTCGAGGCCAGCGATGAGGTTGTCCACCGCCAGCCGCGCCATGGCGTGTCGCGTTTCGGCGGTCGCGGAGCCGATGTGGGGCAGGGCGACGACATCGTTGCGGCCGATCAGCGGATGGCCGGGGCCGGCCGGTTCGTCCTGAAACACGTCCAGGCCGGCCGCGCGGATGCCGCCGGCGTCGAGTGCCGCGACCAGCGCGTTTTCATCCACCACCGAGCCACGGGCGATGTTGATGAAGATCGCGTGCGGCGCCATGCGTTCGAAGGCTTTTTCGTCGAACATATGATGGGTTTCGTCGCTGCCCGGTACGACGGCGCAGACGAAGTCCGAGTTCGCCAGGAGGTCCTCGAATTCGACGTAGCGCAGGCCGATTTCAGCCTCGGCCTCGGGCTTGCGCGAGCGGTTGCTGTAGACCACGTCCATCTCGAAACCGAAGGCGGCACGCCGGGCAATGGCCTGGCCAATACGGCCCATGCCGACGATGCCGAGACGCTTGTGGTGCACATTGACACCGAACTGATCGCGCCCGATCGGCGCCGTCCATTGCCCGGCGCGGACCCACTCGGCCAGCTCGACCACGCGGCGCGCGGTGGCCAGGATGAGTGTCATCGCCGTGTCGGCGGTGGTGTCGGTGAGTACGTCCGGCGTATGCCCCAGCGCGATACCCTGGTTCGATAGCGCGTCGACGTCGTATTTGTCGACCCCGACAGACACGCTGGAGAGCACCTTGAGCCGGCGCGCCTGATGGATGGTCGCGGCGGGCCAGCGCATGTTCACGCCGATGGCGCCGCCGGCGGTGGCCAGCGCATCGTCGAATCCGGGCGCGGCCGCCGGGTCCTCGTAGTCGGAAAAGTCGGCCAGCTGGTAGCGTTCGGCCAGCCGGCTCTTCTGGTCTTCGGGCAGGCTGTCGGAGAAGATCAGAACGGTCTGCGTCATGACAAGCAAGCGATGAATCCAGCCTGCAATCTAGCCCCTGGCGCGGTCGGGTCACAACACCGGGCGGCGCCGGGCCTATGCATCAATCCGGCATCGTGGCCGGCTTGGCACGGCTGTCGGCCCGTATATTGCTGTCAGCGCGGGCCCTATACATGCCGTAGTAGACCGGTCATCGGCTAAGCGTCGTCTTCGGCCACCGGTTCGGCCCGGAGCGCGGGCTGTGTCTTGTCGCCGCGGTTGGGCTTGAGTGTGGGGCGGGGCTTGCGCCGGCGCTCCATCTGGCGGGCCAGACGCGAGGAGCGCGCCACGTCGGACAGCGTCAGCACGCCCTGAACCTCGCGCGGATGGGTCATGTTGCCGTCCCTGGTGACCAGCGCCACTTCGCAGTTGGCCGCACGCAGTCGGCCGACGATATCGAAGATCATGTCCTCGGCGCCGACCACGATGTAGTCGGTTTCCATGTGCTCGTCGACCCAGCTGCGGATGCCGATGCCGCCGCGGCCCTTGAGCCGATAGTGGCGCCGCGAGGAGAAGATCGCCTGAATGTTCTGCTCGGCGTCGAGCACCAGCACATTGGGGTGCTGTCGTCCGAAGCGCCGGAAACGCCGCCGGACCTCGGCCATGCCGCGCGTGCTGCCCACGCGCACGACCCGCGGATCGTAGAAATCCGAGGCCTTGCGCAGCATGAACAGGTTGGTTTCCAGCGAGCCGGGCACTGGGTGGTTGCGGCGCGTCAGTTTGAAGGTATAGATGGTGTCGGCCATCAGGAACTGGCGCACGCCATAGGCGATGGACACGATGATCACCATGGGAATGATCACGTGATAATCGCGCGTCATTTCGAAGATGATCACCAGCGCGGTGAGTGCGGCGCCGGTCGAGCCCGCCACCACGCCGGCCATGCCGAGCACGGCCATGGTCGCCACATCCAGATGGAAGCCGGGCGCGACATGCTGCATGGCCACGGCAAACGCGCCGCCGAGCGTGGCGCCGAGATACAGCGCGGGCGAGAACACGCCGCCCGAGGCCCCGGAGCCGAGGGTGAGCGAGGTGGACAGCAGTTTGGCCGCGAACAGAAGCAGCAGTAGCCAGGGATTGGTGAGCACGTCTTCCAGGATGTTCTGGATCGTGGCGTAGCCGACGCCTTCGACGTAGTAATGCCCGCCATAGATCAGGAATACGTACATCATCACGCCGACGACGCCCATGCCGGCGACATGACGGACGTAGTCGTTCACCGGCAGCTTCTCGAAGCCTTCCTCGAACCAATAGATGCTGCGCGTGAACAGCCAGGCGGCCAGGCCCAGCAGCACGCCGAAGATGACGTAGACGACCAGCAGCTGGGGCGAATTGAGCACCAGGCCGTCGTTGCCGAGCGCCGGAATATTGAACGAGGGATTGGTGCCGAACAGGCTCTGGCCGACGAAGGCGGCGGAGCCCGTCGATAGCAGCACCGGGATCAGCGTACGGCCCGAGGTCTCCGGCAGGATGATTTCGATCGCGAACAGCACGCCGCCCAGCGGCGCGTTGAAGGTGGCGGTGATGCCGGCGGCCGCGCCCGAGGCAATCAGCGTATTACGCTGCCATTCGCGCAGCAGCGCCAGCTGGCCGACGGTGGAGCCGAGCGCCGAGCCGATCTGGATGATCGGCCCCTCACGGCCGACCGCGCCACCGGTGGCGATCGAGATCGATGACGCCAGCGCCTTGGTGGCCGCCACCACCGGCCGAATGATACCGCCCTTGTAATAGATGGCGTCGATGACTTCCGGGACGCCGTGGCCCTTGGCTTCGGGCGCGAAGGTTTTCACCAGCCAGGTCACGATCAACGCGCCGATCATCGGTACCGCGATGATCCACGGGCCCCAGGGGCTGGCCGCGGTGTGCTGGTTCGCATCGTAGGCGAAGGAAAACTGGCCGGCGAAGGCGAGATTGTGGAACAGGCCGATCAGCGCGCGAAACGCGCCGGCACCATAGCCCGCAGCAATCCCCACGCCTACGGCGAGCAGGCTGAGTATCAGGCTGGAGCGTTCGATCGTGCGTGGCCGGGCCACCGGGTCTCTCTTAATTGTCGGCGACGAAGGATCAGCGCCGCCCCGGCGGCGGGGGCGCGATCGACATCGTCGAGTGTGTGGATGTCGGCGGCGGCCCGGGTCGGGCTGCCGCGCGAAGCGCATCATACATTAATAAATAAAGACTTTCTAAACGTCGACGAAAATTCGGAAAATCGTGCCGATTGTGCAGTCAAATACGCTTTCATGAGGCTACCGTGCGGTCGCATTGCGCGTTCCGGGGCGGCGCGCCTCGTCCGATCGTCCAGTCGTGGCGCCGGCGCGTCCGCGCTAAACTGGCGACATGAGCGAGGCGGCGGGACAGAACAAGGGCCCGGGTTGGCGCGCACGGCTGGCGCGCTGGGTGAGCCGTTGGCTGGCGACCGATGTGCAGCCCCGGTCGGCGCCGCGCACCGATTTCCAGCGTTTGAGCGAGCACCTGCGCCCGGCCGATGTGGTGCTGGTCGCCGGGCGGAGCCGCGTGGCCGGCGTGATCCAGACCGTAACGCTCAGCTCCTGGAGTCATGCGGCGCTGTACATCGGTCGCGCCGACGCGGTGGTTGATACCGGCGTGCGCCGCGCCATCGCGAATGCCGGCTGGCCCGCCGACACCCAGGTGCTGCTCGAGGCCGAGATGGGCGACGGGGTGCGCGTATCGCCGCTGGACCGTTATCGGGGCGAGCATTTGCGCATTTGTCGCCCGCGCGACATGCCCGCGTCCGATCGCGCGGCCGTGACGGCCTATGCCTGTGCGCGCTATGGCACGCCCTACGACACGCGGCAAATCTTCGACCTGCTGCGTTTCTTCCTGCCCTATGGCGTGTTGCCGAGGCATTGGCGGTCGACTCTGTTCGAGGCCGGTCACGGCGACATGATCCGCGCGATTTGTTCGACGCTGCTGGCCAACGCATTTGCCAGCGTGCATTATCCGATCCTGCCGACCATTCATCGCGGCGAACACGGCGAGATGATCTTCGTGCGCCGCAATGGGCGCCTGATCACGCCGCGCGATTTCGATTATTCGCCGTATTTCGACATCATCAAATACCCGTTTTTCGGTGACGACGTCGCCCGGTACCGCGATTTGACCTGGGATGACGACGCGCCGCGCGCCTCGCGCCCGGTAGAGGGCCGCCGATCGATCAAATAGCGCGTCGGGATGGCGGGTGCCGCCGATTGCGTATACTCGGCCGAGGGGTTTCGCGACCGAAAACCATGGTGTTTCGCCGCAACGCGCATGACATCGCATCCAGTCCGGCCGCCCGCGAGGATCGCCGGGAGCGTGGCGCGGACATGCCGGTAATGGTCTGGAACAACAGGCGCCTGCGTGTGTGCCATGCCGTTTCCGCCAACACCGTGTTCTGCATCCTGAGTTCGCTGGCGTTCTCGATCTATGTGAGGCTCTCGAACACCTGTTCGACGACCAGCGGCTCGCTTGGCGCCATGGTATTGGCCTGGCTCTACCGCACCGTTGTCATCATGCGGGTCGGCGGCGAGATCAATGTCCGGCTCGCGTTCCAGGCCCCCGAGTACATTACGGTCAGCGGCAACAAGCCAATCGGTG
Organism: Salinisphaera sp. SWV1; assembly: GCF_052044155.1. Lineage (NCBI taxonomy): Bacteria > Pseudomonadati > Pseudomonadota > Gammaproteobacteria > Salinisphaerales > Salinisphaeraceae > Salinisphaera > Salinisphaera sp. SWV1. Next base: position 46,313 of record NZ_JBQDYE010000008.1, on the reverse strand, counting down.
AGCGCGGCGCGTTCGTGGCCGACAGCGTCGCCAGGCGCGCCCAGGCTGTTGATTGCGACGCCCAGGACGAACGAGCCCCGCGATGACTGCAACGCGTGTCGATATCCCCAGCAGCGCCGAACCAGGCGCTACCGTGTGTCTGCGCGAGGCGACCGCGGCTGGGCGGTCGGGCCACGCCGGTCGCGCCGTGCTGTTCGTCCACGGTGCGACCTACCCCGGCGTGATGTTCGATGTGCCCGGCGCCAGCTGGATGAGGCGGGCCGTGGCCGATGGTTACGACGCGTACGCGCTGGATGTCCGGGGTTACGGTGGCTCGACCCGGCCGGACTGCATGGCCGAGCCGCCCGAGGCCGGTGCGCCGTTCTGCCGGGCGGAGGATGCGGCCCGCGACATCGCCGACGCGATCGCCGAAATTCGGCGTCGCGCCGGGGTGGCTTCGGTCGATGTGGTGGCCTGGTCATGGGGCACGATGACCACCGCCTGCCACATCGCGGCCGGAGATTCGGCGGTCCGCCGGCTGGTGCTGTTCGCTCCGGTCTATGGCGTGCCCAACCCGGACTGGGTCGATGGGCTTTCGGAGCCGGGTCAGCCCAACCGGCTGCGCCGGCTCGGCGCCTATCGGACCGAGTCGCAGGCCCAGGCCGATGCCCGCTGGGCGGCCCAGATCACCGCGGTCCGGGCCGATGCCTGGCGCGATCCGGCGGTGCTGGGGGCCTGGTTCGAAGCCATGCAGGCCGATGAACCGGGCGATGTCGTACGTGCGCCCAACGGCGTGCTGCTCGATCTGTGGTCAGCCTTCAACGGGCGGCCGCGCTACGAAGCCGCTCGCATCCAGGTGCCGACCCTCGTGATTCGCGGTGGCGCCGACACCACGGCCACGCGGGCCGACGGCCTGGCGCTGCTGGATGCATTGGGCACAAAGGAAAAATGCTACGTCGAGATTGCCCATGCCAGCCACTTCGCACTGCTCGAGCATCGGCGGCATGTGTTGTTCGATCAGGTCGCTGCGTTTCTTGATAGCGAGCCCGACTGAGGCGAAGTATGCCGCCGTGCCCCGATCGAAATACCCAGACATGATGTTTTTGTCCTGCTCGTCCTAAACATCGTGTGGGTTATGTCGCGGGTGGGGTACGGCCCCGAGGCAGAGCGACATTGAGCGGGGCGGGTCATATCCAGGATTATCACATGACCCATGGAGGCTCAGGCCGCGCCAGAGATGCTTGAGCCGTGCGCCTCGTCGGCATACGGCGCGTTCACGTCGATCTGGACTTAAACAAGGACAAGATAACAAGGACACGATCGCGGCGCCGGGTTCGTGGCTGCGGACAGTCATGAGGCAGCTGCGGTGAGACGCCGATGGACATCGGTTGGCGTGGCATATGGTCTTGCGTGCTGGACTATGGAATTAATACGACTTTGGCTGCGGCAACGCGGCCCTCGTCGAGTTCACCGAACATCCGGGCGCCCTGGGACAGGGGGTGCGTTTCCACCCATTCCAGCCCGCCGAGCGCGCCATTCACCAGTGCGGACAATGCAGCTTGAAAATCGGATGGCGTGTAGGTATAGCAGCCGAGCAGGCTGATTTCGGCCAGAGTGAGCTTACGGGCATCCAGCTCGCCCCCTGACGCCTGCAGCCCAATGCTCAAGACGACGCCGCCGGGGCGCACAGCGGATATCGCAACGCTGCGTGTGACCGCCGAGCCAACGGCATCGACCACCAGATCGAAGCGACCCTCGGACAACGTGCTTTTGCCTGGATCGTGCAGATTATCCATGCCGGCCCTGGCAGCGGTGGTCTGTCGCAGCGGATTCGGCTCGGAGATCAGCGGATCAGATGCACCATAAGCGCGCAGCAGCAGTGCACTGATCAAGCCGATGGCGCCGCCACCGATCACGGCGGTTCGTGCCTCGGACAATGGTCTCACAGCCGCGCGGGCGGCCAGATGCAGGGCGTGCACGGCAGTGGCGGTCGGCTCGGCCAGGGCTGCATGAACCGGGTTCATGTGGGGCGGCAGCACGAACAGGTTGCGCTCGGGTATGGTGACATGCTCGGCGAATGCGCCCGGTCGTGTCATGCCAATCATGGTCCGCTCGGGACACAGATTGAAACGCCCCTGTCCGCAGTATTCACATTGGCCGCAGCTGATCAGCGGATTGATCGCCACGGCCTGGCCTGCGTGGACGCCGGTCTGGCAGATTCCCGCCACTTCGTGGCCCAGCACCAACGGCGGATTGCGCCGCGGGTCGTGGCCGTGGAACGCGTGCATGTCCGAACCGCAGATACCGGCTGCCTGCACATCGACAATCACGTCGCCCGCGTGTTGGCCGGGTTCGTCCTGATCCCGGTACTGCATTTCAAAAGGAGCGGTATAGACGAGCGCTTTCATTGCTGTTTCTCCGGCTATTTTGCGGTGAACCCACCGTCGACGAAAACGGTCTGGCCGGTGATGTAATCGGACGCACTTGCGGCGAGAAATATTGCGATGCCGTGCAGATCCTCCAGACGCCCATTGCGGCCGATCATCGTCTGCTCGGCGTTGCGCTGGGCCTGCGCTGAGTCATCGAACACCGGCGCGGTCAGTTCGGTTGGGAAGAATCCCGGCGCGATCGCATTGCAGTTAATGCCGTGCGGCGACCAGGCTTCGGCCATGGCACGCGTCATCTGCACCACGCCGCCCTTGGCGGTGCCGTAAGGCAAGCCATTGGGAAAGGCACGCACCGACTGTAGCGAGGCAATATTGATGATCCGGCCCCAGCTGCGGCGCTGCATCCGGCCGACGAGCGCCTGCGCCAAAACAAACGGGACAGTCAGATGGATATGCAGGGTCCGCTGCCAGGTGTCCACATCGACCTCTGCTGCCGGCAGGCGCGGATTGACGCCGGCGGCGTTGACCAGAATATCGGGCGCGGCATTCAGATCGGCACAGCGCGCGGCGACCAGGCGCAAAGCGTCCAGATCGTCGAGATCGATGTCCAGCACACTCGCCCGGCCGCCCGATTGCTGGATACGATCGGCGGCCTCCTCCAACCGATCGCGGCGTCGCGCGGCCAGGATCACGTGCGCACCGGCGCCCGCCAGCGCAATAGCCAGCTCGCGCCCAATGCCGGAGCTCGCGCCGGTTATCAGCGCTGATCGACCCGACAAGTCGAAAAGACCGTCGCTCACAGCGACGCGTCGAGGTCGAAGCTCTCGCCCGGGAAATACTTGTGCAGTCTGATGTCGCCGGTTCGGGCATGGCCTTCCATGCCTTCGCTGCGCGATAGTCGAGCGGCTACCGCGGCGACGTCGTGCGTGGCGGCTTTGTCCTGGCGCTGATAAGTCACCACCTTGATGAATTTGTGCGCGCTCAAGCCGCCGGTATAGCGCGCCGCACCCTTGGTCGGCAGGATATGGTTGGTGCCTGAGCATTTATCACCGAAGGCGACCGTTGTTTCCTCGCCGAGGAACAGCGAGCCATAGTTCTGCAGATTATCCCGCCACCAATCAAGATCCGCTGCCTGGATTTCCAGATGCTCCGCCGCGTATTCGTCGCTGATCTTTGCGATCTCTTCACGCGTATCGCCGACCACGATTTCGCCGTAATCGCGCCAGGCCGCCGTCGCCGCCTTGCGCTGGGTCTCCGGCAGCGCATCGATACAAGCGGGCATGCGTTCCATCACGCTTTTGGCCAGCGTTTCAGACGTCGTGAACAACCACGCGGGCGAATCCGGCCCGTGCTCTGCTTGCCCGGCCAGATCGGCCGCGACGATATCGGCATCTGCGTGCTCGTCCGCGATGACGGCAATTTCGGTCGGGCCGGCAAACAGATCGATGCCAACACGCCCGTAAAGCAGGCGCTTGGCCTCGGCGACAAAGCGATTGCCGGGGCCCACCAGCATATCCGCCGGCTTGTCCGTGAACAGGCCAAAAGCCATGGCCGCCACGCCCTGTACGCCGCCCAGTGCCAGTACATGGTCGGCGCCGGCGACTTTCATGGCGTAGAGGATGGCCGGATGAACGCCGCCGTCGCGTGGCGGAGAGCAGGCGATCACATTCTTCACGCCGGCGATCTTCGCCGTCGCCACGCTCATCAACGCCGAGGCGATGTGTGCATAGCGCCCGCCCGGCACATAGCAGCCGACGGTCTGCATCGGGATCAGGCGCTGACCGGCAAACAGCCCGGGGCTGATCTCGGACTCGAACTCGCGGATGCTGTCGCGCTGCTGACGTGCGAATCCGCCGATGCGCTCGTAAGCAAAATGGATATCGTCACGCAGCTGCTGCGGCACATGCTCGGCTGCCGCGTCGATCTCATCCTGCGACACGACAATGTCGCCCTCGAACTTGTCGAGTTCCCGGGCATAGGTGATTGCCGCTTGCTCTCTGCCGTTTTCCAGCTTTTCCAGCATCTCCAGGACGGTGCTGCGGGTCTGGCTCTCGCCAGAGGATGACGTGCGCGAGGCTTTCTTCAGGTAGCGAATGCTCATTACTCAAACTCCTTTGTGTAATCGCTTACAATTATATTTTTACTTGCGGTGCGAATACTGGAATCAATGGGTCAGAATGCCCACAGCGACAGCTGCGGGATGAACGCGATCACCAGCACGGCCAGCAGCATGGCAAACACGAATGGCACGGCGTACCACGCCACGCTCATCACGGGTGTTCCGCGCAGGCTGGATACCACAAACAGATTCAAGCCGAAGGGCGGCGTGATGAAGCCGACACCGAGCGCGGTGATCATCACGATAGAGAAATGAATATCGTTCATACCGATGTTGCGAGCGAGCGGTAGCAGCAACGGTGCGAGGATCACGATATTCGGCGTGGTCTCCATCACGCAGCCGGCCACGAGCAGGATGCCGATCATGATCAGGATCAGCACGGTCGGGTTGTCGCTCAGACCGGTCATGCCGGCCACGAACGTCTGCGGTATGTCCAGAGAGGCCAGAGTTTGCGCCAGTGGCAGCGACATGGCGATGATCGGCAGGATGACGCCGTTCACCTTCGCTGAACTCTCAAGAATGCGCGGCAGATCGCGCAGATGCAGCGTGCCTTGCCCAAAGCCGACGGCGATGGTCACGCTTACGGCCACCGCGGCGGCCTCGGTCGGCGTGAATATACCCGAGTAGATGCCGCCCAGAATGATGAATGGAATCATCACTCCGTATCGAGCCGCCCAGAAGGCGCGCAGCCAACGGTTGAGGGAAAACTTGGCACTCTCATGCTCGTAGCCGTTGATGCGGTTGAGCATCACATTCGTGAAGAGGATGGTCACGAGCACGACCACACCGGGCACTGCGGCTGCGAGAAAGAGGGTGGCCACTGACTGGCCCAGAATGAGCCCAATGATGATGTATGAGATCGACGGTGGGATGAGCACGCCGGTACACGAGCCGGCTGCCACCAGCGCGCAGGCCATGGCTTCCGGATAGCCACGTGCGACCAGTCGGTCCAGTGTTATCCGGCCGATCGCCGCGGTATCGGCTGCGTCCGATCCGGAAATACAGGCGAAGAATCCCGCGCCCAGAACCGTGGCCGATCCAAGGCCTGTGCGGGCCCCGCCTACCGTCGCCTCGGCGAGATCCAGCAGTTTCGTCGACAACCCCGTGCGCACCAGCAGATCGCCCGTCAGGATGAACAGCGGAATTGCGATGAGTGCGAACGAATTGATGCCGTCGAACAAGGCTTCACCGAACAACGACAGCGGCAACACGCCGGTAAAGTAGAGCATGGCGCTGGCGCCCAGGCCGATAACGACCCAGATCGGTACCGCCAGCATCATCAGCACCACCATTGCAATCAGCGGCCCATAAAAGCCCCAGCCCAGGGTGGCTGCCTGCTGTGCATACATGAGTGCGTTCATTCAGGCGATCTTCCAGTGCATGTAGCGCCATCGGGCTCTTGGCCCGCCGGCAGCCCATAAGGTGTTGCAATCATTGCCGCGTCACACGCCAGTGCCGTTCCTCAATCAAAAAGCTTGCTGCCTTCGAACGGCGCACGTCCTGTGCGTAGATCGGATACGTCGCGAAGCATTGCCTGCAACAATCGGAATATCATCATCCCGAATCCAAGCGGCACGGCAGCCAGAAACCAAACCCGGCTGACCTGAAGCGCTTCGGCCACTGAGCCGAATTGCCACGATGTCTCTATTGGTGCCATTGACCAGTAGATCGCGATCACCGCCAGCAGAAGCGTCATGAGATCACCGAAAATCAGTACCGTCGCCTTGCCGCGTGGCGGCAGCCATTGCAGCAGGGCATCGATACGAATATGGCTACGCTCGCGTACCGCGGCCGACGCACCCACCCAAGCCAGGTATATGAATAGAAACCGGGATGCTTCGCCGCCCCACACGGACGAATCGGCCAGTAGAAAGCGTCGCGCCACTTCACTGGTCACGATCAGTACGATGGCGACATAGAACACGAGCAGTAACCATCGCTCGCCGTTGCGATCAAGTGCGCCAACAATGGCTCGAAGCCTGGATTGCCGCCGAGCAAGCGGAGATTCGGCGGTCATACGTCGGCCACGTAATACGTGCCTCGCTTTTGCGTGGCCGCCAGGAATTCATCGAACTTGTCGAGTGAACCGGCGAGCTTCTTCTTGGTGTCGTCCCATGTCTTGAGCTGATGACCACAGGACGCCTTCCACTGCGCCATCTCGTCGTCATTGGGCGTATAGAACTGCACCCCGGCCTTCTGCAGTTCCTGCATGGCATAGGCGCGGGATGCCGGCACCTGAGCCAGGTTCTGGCGGAACGTGATGTCACTGGCCTCCTCGATTGCGTGCTGTACCTCGCTCGGGAGGCTTCTGAACCACTTCAGGTTGCACGAATAGATCTGTGAATCAGGCACGGCCTCGTTGAAGGTCACCCAGGACAAGACATCCTTGAATCCGAATACATAGAGAGCGTTGATCGATGGATCGAGGGCGTCGGCAACCCCTTCCTTGATCGCCGCAGTCGTCTCGCCCCAGGCGATTGGCGTCGGATTGGCGCCCATTAATTTATAGACTTTCTGCAGAATCTCGGACCCCGGCACACGAAACTTGATTCCGTGCATCTGGTCCGGCGTCTTTATCGGTCCCTTGCCGCCCTTGCGCAAGGCAATGACGCGCGGGTCGATGACGACGTACATCAGCGCCTTGAAGCCGTGACTTTCCAGCTTCGGATTGATTGTGTCCTGCCATGTCTTGGACGTGACCAGGTTCACGAAATGCTGGCTGGCACCGCACCAATACGGCAGGTTGATCAGATCCGCTTCAGGTGCGAATGGCGCAAAATTGGAGAGGGAATGCTGAGCGCCCTGTATCGTGCCGCTCTGGACCTTGTTAACAAGGGCGGTTCCAGCACCGAGTTGGCCGCCGGGAGCAAGCTTCACGTAGACCTTGCCGCGCGTCATGTTCTCGATATTGTCCTTCAGGTTGAGCTGCATGATCGGGTAGCTACGCGAGGCACCGACGATATAGGCGGTGGCTAGATTCATCGTGTATTTGGCGGATCGCGCCCGCTGCTGCTCCTCACGGGAAACCGCGGCAACAGCCGGTTCCGAGGTCAGTAACCCGCCCGTGGCGGCAATCACGGCTGTGGTGAATCCGTAGCGGCCGGCGACCGACAGAAACTGGCGTCTATCCGGCGATTTCAGGCTCTTGTCGAAATCTCTCGAATCTTTGCTGCGTCCCATGAGTCATTCTCCTGCTTTCGCACTGGCGATTATTGTTAATTACGATTATTGGGCGTGTTTTCCCGGCGTTCCGCTACCAGCGCCGCCGCCACCAGAAAGACCGATATCAGCACTAGCAGCGCAAACTGCAGCGCGTTATCCGGCAGTAGTCGAACAAGGAATCCAGGCAGCATCCCTCCCAGTTTCCCCAGTACAACATCAAGCACATACAGCGCCGCGCTGAACCAGAAAAGACGCAGCAAGATTTTCTCTAAGCTCGTTCTGCCGGATCGCACCAATCTCATGCTGCTACCAAATGAAAGCGCTTACATACGCTATGCATAACAATATTGCACTGTCAACACTGCTGGCGGCATGGGCGTTTGGAATCGCTGATACCCCGTCGCGGGGGGCTTTTAGGGCGTCCTTTTTTTTATATACCGAATTGATTTATTTGATTTTATTTTTAACCCCTGGTTGCTGCTACAACTTTTGGATGAGTTTTCGCGCTGGTTGCGGTGCCACCAACGTCTAACTCCGTACAGGGCCGACAAATGACAGCCCTGCGCAAATGAGACAGACTTTAGGAAAATCACTAACCCGTTTGTATCGAGTGAAAGCTGCGAGACGTACGAGCCGCAATGTGGGCATTATCGACGTCGCGCGTCGCGCTGGCGTATCAACAGCGTCGGTTTCGCGCACTATCAACTCGCCCGATATGGTGCGCCCCGAGTTGCGCAAGCGCATCGAAGCCGCAATAAGGGATCTCGGCTATATCCCGTCTGGTGCCGCGCGAGCGCTGGCAAGCAGCCAGACTCGCGCTGTAGGCGCCATCGTTCCCACGCTGGACAACGCGATATTCGCCAGCGGTATCAGCTCGCTTCAACGCCGCTTGACGCAATTGGGGTACACGCTACTGGTGGCGGCGTCCGAGTATGACTTGGAGCAGGAAGTTCGAGAGGCGCACGCCTTCCTCTGTCACGGCGTTGAAGGGCTAATGCTGGTTGGAGAAGCGCACGCGCCCCAGCTGTATAGCCTGCTTGAGCGGTACCAGTTACCGTTCGTGAACTGCTGGACGTACCGAGCCTCGTCCGAATACCCATGCATCGGATTCGATAACGAAGGGGCAGCGCGCCGACTCACCGAATATCTTATCGACCTAGGCCACCGCGACATTGCAATGATCGCAGGCGTGAGCCAATCGAACGATCGTGCACAGGCGCGTATCCAGGGCGTACGGGCTGCACTCGCCGTGATCGGTAGGCAGTTGGAGGAGCAGCGATTAGTAGAGCAGCCCTATGGGATCGCAGATGGCCGAAACGGTATGCGTGAATTGCTGAATCGTTGCGCGCAACCCCCGACCGCGGTGATATGCGGCAACGATGTGCTGGCGATCGGCGCTATATTCGAATGCCAATCGCGCGGCCTGGGGGTCCCCGCAGCCATCTCGATCACTGGATTCGACGACTTGAGCATAAGCGCACATCTGCAACCGGGGCTGACAACCGTTAAGGTGCCGTCTTCAGAAATGGGCGCCAAGGCTGCAGATTTTCTCGTAAAACGCATCAACGGCGAGACGACGCTGCTCCATACGGAAATTGAAACGACTCTGGTCGTGCGTGGAACGACGAAATCCGCAGCGAATAGAGTGGTCACGACTTAGCTCGATTAATCCGAGCTTTGGCAGGGGCCAGTCAACGACAGTCTCGACAGTCATCGACAGGCGTTTCAATGGTTGAGGCGCCGAGCCAGATCAGTTTGTTCTTCAACCCCGGCCGCGCACGTGGCGACGATTGCTGGTAGCAGGACAGTCGCTTGTAGAACAAAGCCTCGTAGGGCGTATAAGGCTGGTTTCGTTGCTCTGGACCCGCGACGAGCGGGTTATCACCACGCTGCCCAAGGTGATACGGCGTGGTCGCTTGCGCCAACGGATTGCTCCCGATATCGCACAGACCCGCGCGCCCGGCGAACTGCGCGGTCAGCGAATGCAGCGAGTAGTGAGCTGATGCAATGGCAGCCGATGATATCCGCGCCGCGGTTGACCTGACGAATATGCGCCGACAGCGCCCCGAACAGCGAGCCGCCGAACAGCCAGGACAAGGGGCTCGATTTAGTCGGGTCTATGACGATATGTTCGCGATATCGAGCGTGTGACTTACGCTCGGCCTGCTGGTGCAGGCAGGCGCGAGGGGCATGCCGCGGTCGTCAGTCGAGTTCGTTGAAATAGTAATGATGCCCGGTGTGGCAGAGACTGCGGCGCCATTCAACGGGCTCGTTGCGAATGTTTAGAGCGCGCCGTTCCACCGACAGCAGCGGTGAAGCCGGGGCCACGCCGAGCAGTTCTGCTTCAGTCGCAGACGCGGCGGCCGCGCGGACCATCTCGCTCGCATGGACGACCATCACGCCGTATTCCGTCTCATAGAACTCATACAGCGTGTTCGGCAGGTCTTCGAGCCGCCAGCTCGATAAACCCGGGAAAAGACTGCTCGGAATGGTGATGCTCTCGTAAATCACGGGTGTGCCGTTAAGCTCCCGGACGCGCTCGATCCGAACCACCATGGCGTGCGCGGAGAGTTCCAGTGCGCGAGCCTCGGTCGCGCTCGCCTTGCTTTCCAGGCAGCGGGTGACCCGGCTGATCGGCAGTTCCCGCTCGCCGTTGTCGTTGACCAGGTGGAAGAACTGGAACAGCGAGCGTTGCTGGCTATGGCGCGCTGCGAACGTGCCTCGCCCCTGGCGTCGTTCCACAAGGTGTTCCTTCTCCATCGCGGTGAGCGCCTTGCGTACCGTGCCCTGGCTCACGTCGTATTCCTGTGCCAGAGCGATCTCACTGGGAAGCGCCGTGCCGGGCGGCCATTCATTATTACCTAAGCGCCTGACGAGCAAGCTTTTTATCTGCTCGTAGAGCGGTCTGTAATTTAATGTGCGTGCTTCGCTCATAGGGCCCTGTGCCTCGTGTAGCGGCTCATCATAACCGATAGTCTAATATTGACAGTCTTATATAAGACATAATACAAAAGACGTGCCGTTACGGCTCAACGCGATATCTGGAGGAAATTCAATGGAGACCCACTTCCTGGTCCACAACAAGGCTGACAAGGTCGGCGTTGTGGTTGTCGAAGGCGTCAGCGCAGGTGAAACGCTTACCGGCTGGCTGATGGAGGGCGACGAGACGCTCGAGATCAAGGCCAATCACGACATCCCGATCGGTCACAAGATCGCGCTCGACGATATCGGTAACCAAGACACGATCATCGAATATGAGCACGACATCGGCCGCGCCGTGGCCGACATCGCCAAGGGCGATCACGTGCACGTCCACAACATCAAGACCAAGCGGTGGTAGCCATGACGAAGCGCACTTTTCTGGGATATCGGCGTGAAAACGGGCGCGTGGGCGTGCGTAACCACGTCATCATCCTGCCGCTCGATGATATTTCGAACGCAGCCTGTGAAGCGGTGGCCAACAACATAAAGGGCACGATGGCCATCCCGCATCCGTACGGGCGGCTGCAGTTTGGCGCGGACCTGGATCTGCATTTCCGCACCCTGATCGGCACGGGAGCGAACCCGAATGTCGCCGCAGTGGTGGTTATCGGTATCGAACCTGGCTGGACCCAGCGCGTGGTCGAGGGTATCGCCAAGACCGGTAAGCCGGTCGAAGGTTTCGCCATTGAACAGCATGGCGATATCGACACCATCGCGCGTGCCTCCTGGACCGCCAAGAAGTTCGTGCAGGACGCTTCAATGAAACAGCGCGAGGAATGCGGTATCGACGAACTCTGGATTTCCACCAAGTGTGGCGAGTCCGACACCACCTCGGGGCTGGCCTCCTGTCCTACGGTCGGGAATCTGATGGACAAGCTGGTGGCCGAAGGCGCGACGATGTGTTTCGGAGAGACCTCGGAAATCACCGGTGCCGAGATGGTCTGTGCCGAACGCGCTGCCGACGAGGCGACCAAGCAGAAGTTTCTGGATACCTGGGGCAGCTACAACGATTTCATCAACCGTCACAAGACCAACGACCTGTCCGAGTCGCAGCCGACCAAGGGCAATATCGAAGGCGGTCTGTCGACCATCGAGGAAAAAGCCTTCGGCAACCTGGCCAAGATCGGGCACAAGACGTCGTACATCGACGTACTCGAACCGGCGGAAGAGCCGACGAAGGGGCCCGGGCTGTATTTCATGGATACGTCGTCGGCCGCGGCCGAGTGCGTGACGCTCATGGCCGCGGCCGGGTACGTGGTGCATCTGTTCCCGACCGGGCAGGGCAACATTATCGGCAACCCGATCGAGCCGGTGATCAAGCTGTCGGCCAACCCGCGCACCGTGCGCACCATGGCCGAGCATGTCGATCTCGACGTGTCGGGCATCCTGCGGCGCGAAATGGATTTCGACCAGGCCGGCGACGCCCTGATCGAGTCCGTGCTCGAGACGAGCAGTGGTCGTCTGACCGCCGCTGAAGCGCTCGGCCATCGCGAGTTCGTGCTGACCAAGCTGTATCGGAGTGCTTGATGAAAATCGGCGTGCGGCCGAGTGGTAGCCGCGCGCCGTTCGCCGTTGACTTCAGGGAGAGTTGAGTGAGCGATATCGTAATCACCGAATTCATGGACGAGGCGCCAATCGCGGCCTTGCGCGAACGCTACGACGTACGTTTCGAGCCTTCGTTGGTGGATGAGCGGGCGACGCTGCTCGGAGCGGTCGGCCACGCGCAGGCGATCATCGTGCGCAATCGCACCCGGGTGGATCGCGAGTTGCTTGAGGCGGCGCCAAAGCTGCGTGCCGTCGGGCGGCTCGGCGTCGGGCTCGACAACATCGATCTGGAGGCGTGCCGGGCGCGCGATGTGCGCGTGCTGCCAGCCACGGGCGCCAACGATGTGGCTGTGGCCGAGTATGTGATCGCGGCGGCGCTGATACTGCGGCGGGGCGCGTACGAACATCGTGCTTCGATGCAGGCTGGCGAATGGCCGCGTTCGGCGTTGATCGGACTGGAGGTGGCAGGGGCGACGATGGGGCTGGTCGGATTCGGTGGTATCGCCCGCCAGGTCGCGGCTCGGGCCAAGGCGCTGGGTATGCGCGTGATGGCACACGACCCCAACCTGTCGATGCACGACGCCTGTTGGGCCGAGTACGACGTCGAGCCGATCGACTTCAAGTCGCTTCTGGCCGAGTCGGACGTGCTCAGTCTGCATGTGCCGCTCGTGCCCGGCACGCGGCATCTGATCGATGCGGCGGCGCTGGCGCGCATGCGATCGGGCGCGGTGATCGTCAACAGCGCGCGTGGCGGTGTAATCGACGATGCGGCGCTTGCCAGCGCCTTGGCCGATGGCGTCATTGCGGCGGCCGCGCTCGACGTGTTCGAGGACGAGCCGTTACCGGCGGATTCGGTCTATGCCGGGCTCGATAACGTGCTGCTCACGCCGCACATCGCCGGGGTGACGGTGCAGTCGAACGTGCGCGTCAGCCAGGTCACCGTCGACAATGTACTCGCCGCGCTCGACGAGGCCGCGGCATGAGTCGCGTCAGCGCCGAGCGAGCCCGGGAACTGGCGAGCAAGGTATTGTGTAACAACGCCGTCAGCGCCCCGAACGCCGACGCGGTGGCGACGGCGCTGGTGGCCGCGGAGCTCGATGGTCTGGCCTCGCATGGCCTGTCCCGCCTGATCGCGTATGCCGATCAGGCGATGGCCGGAAAGGTGGATGGCTATGCCAAGCCGCGAATCCGGGTCAATGCGCCGGCGGCGTTGGCCGTGGACGCCGGCCATGGCTTCGCGTTCCCGGCGATTCAGTTCGGCATCGAACATGGTGTGGCGCGGGCGCGAGAGGCCGGCAGTTGCACGGTCGCGATCAGTCATTCGCACCATGCGGGCGTGCTCGGTCATCACGTGGAAGCCGCAGCCACACAGGGCCTGATCGCACTCGGGTTTTCCAATTCGCCGGCGGCGATGGCGCCGTGGGGCGGATCAAAGGGTGTGTTCGGCACCAATCCGATCGCCTGCGCCGTGCCGCGCAGCGGCGCGCCCCCCATGGTGATCGACCTGTCATTGAGCGGCGTGGCACGGGGCAAGGTCATGCTCGCGAACCAGCGCGGCGAGGCGATTCCCGAGGGGTGGGCGCTCGACGAAGCCGGCCGCCCGACCACCGAGGCCGCGGCCGCGCTCGCCGGCACGATGATCCCCGCCGGGGGCGCCAAGGGCGCGGCTCTGGCGCTGATGGTCGAGATTCTGTCGGCCACGCTCACGGGTTCGAGCTATGCCTTCGAGGCCAGCTCTTTTTTCAACATGGAAGGCCCGCCGCCGAATATCGGGCAATGCTTCTGGCTGATCGATCCGGACCGGCTGGCCGGCCCGCAGTTTGCAGCGCGGCTCGAAGTTCTGTTTGCCGCGATCACCGACCAGCCCGGTGCGCGTATTCCCGGGGTGCGCCGGCACGAGTTGCGGGTCGCGAATCAGAAAAAAGGTGTTGAAATCGACGATGCGTTGATGGCGAATATCGGACAGCGGGTCGGCGTATATAAATAGCTGAGAACCCACGCCGTTGCCCACGAGCTTCAAACAGAAAGCGGCCGCGGCGGGATATGAATCACAACAACGTGAACATGCGAAACGGAGGAGAACATGAAGATCAAAACGATGGCGGCAACCATGGTGCTGGCGAGTACGCTCGCGGTGCCGGTTATGGTGACGACGGCTCGAGCCGCCGATGCATCGAACTATCCATCGCGGCCGCTGCACTACATCATCCCGTTCGGGCCCGGCGGCGAGTCGGACATCACCGCCCGCTTGCAGCAACCGATATTCGAGAAGATGACCGGTCAGAACATGATCATCGAATACAAGTCAGGCGGCGGCGGGGCAGTAGCCTGGTCGCAGCTGAATTCGATGAAGGGCGATGGCTACACGATCATGGGTACGAATCTGCCGCATATCATCGTCAAGCCGATGATGGGCAACGTCGGCTTCAAGACGAGCGACATCACCAACGTGTACATGTTCGAGTACACGCCGGATGCGATTCTCGTGGCCAAGGACAGTCCGCTCAAGACGCTCGACGATCTGATCGCCTACGCCAAGAAACACCCCGGCATGCTCACGATGTCGGGGTCGGGCACCGGGACCGCCAACCAGTTGGCCAACGTGCGGTTCGAGAATATTACCGGCACCAAGACCACTTATATTCCGTTCAAGGGTACCGGGGCTGCCTATACGGCGCTACGCGGCGGACAGGTCAAGGCGGAATGGGGATATTCGACGGTGGCAGCCAATCATCCGGGCGAGGTCCGCATGCTGGCCGTGGCCACCGATAAACGCATGGCGATCTTTCCGCAGGTGCCCACCTTTAAGGAAAAAAAGATCGATATGGTTGGCGGCGCCTATCGGGGTGTGGCGGTGCCCAAATCCACGCCCGAGTCGATCCGAAAGAAACTCTCGGCTCTGATCGGCAAGGTCAACGCCAATCCGAAGTTCAAGCAATCGTTGGCCAAGCGCGGCTTTGTCGAACTGAACGTGCCGTACGAAAAGATGGATGCGTTCATGAGCAAGCAGCGCGCCAAGTACACCAGACTCGTCAAGAAAGCTGGTCTGGTGCACTGATTTGCAGCCTGGCCCGGCACACGCGCGGGCCAGGCCGCTTTTCTTCGGAGTCTGAGGACGATGACTCATATCAATGACATCCTGGCCGCGCTGACGCCGCTGCATCTGGCGTTGGCCGTGCTGGGTGTAGCGGCCGGCACTATCCTGGGCGCGATTCCCGGGTTGACGGCGACCATGGCGATCGCGGTGCTGGTGCCGCTGACTTTTTCCATGGACCCGACCACCGCGCTTATGCTGATGGGGGCGATCTACACGGGTGCGATCTATGGCGGTGCCTATGCAGCGATCCTGCTGAACACGCCGGGCACGCCCTCGGCGATCGCCACCACGTTCGATGGCTACCCCATGGCCAAGCGCGGCGACGGCGATCTGGCCGTGACCATTGCCTGCCTGTCCAGCGTATTCGGTGGACTGGTGGGGGCGGCCGTCCTGTTGTTTCTGGCGCCGCCATTAGCCAATGTGGCGCTCGCCTTTGGGCCGGTCGAATATTTCTGGCTGGCCATTTTCGGCCTGACGCTGATTTCGGCCATTTCCTCGGGGCAGCTGCTGAAAGGGCTTATTGGCGCGTCCTTCGGCTTGTTGCTGTCCTGCGTGGGGGTTGCGCCTATTTCCGGGAGCCCGCGGTTTACCTTCGATTCCACCACGCTGCTCGGCGGGATCAATGTCGTATCCGGCCTGATCGGCCTGTACTGCATCCCCGTACTGATCAATCTGGTCGCCCGGCCGGAGCGTCATCTGGAAATCCAGGAAGCTTCCCGTGGCTTTCGTTTGCCCGAAGCGATCCGGCTCTGTATGTCCGGCGGCCTCAACCTGATCCGTTCGTCGCTGATCGGCGCGTTCGTTGGCATTCTGCCGGGCGCCGGCGGGTCGATCTCCGGCCTGGTGTCGTATTCAGAGGCGCGTCGTGCGTCGAAGACCCCCGAGCGTTTCGGCCAGGGCGAGCCGCGCGGCGTCCAGGCCAGCGAATCGGCCAACAACGCCACCGTCGGGGGCGGCATGGTGCCCACCCTGGTGTTGGGCATTCCGGGCACACCGCCGGATGCCGTAATTCTGGGCGCGCTGCTGGTGCAGGGGATCCAGCCGGGGCCGGCCATGTTCTCCGGGCATAGTCCGATTGTCTACACCTTCATCTACGGTCTGTTCATCGCCACGCTGCTGATGTTGCCGATCGGCCTGTTGATCGGTCGTTATGCCTTCAAGTCGATCGTTACCTTTCCCAAGGCGGTGCTCGTACCGATCGTCGCTTTCATGACGATCATCGGCACCTACGCGATCAACAACTCGGTCTCCGACGTCATGGTGATGATCGTACTGGGCGTCGTCGGTTGGGGGCTCGAACGCCTCGGCTTCCAGCCGTCGCCGATCGTGCTCGGCCTGATTCTCGGCCCTATTGCCGAGCAGGGCTTCGTCCAGGGCTGGATGATCGGGGGCGCCACGGGCGACCCATTGGCCATCTTTTTCTCGGGGCCACTGGCGATCGGCATCTTCCTGTTGATCCTGGCCTCGCTTTTCTACCCCATGATCGCCGGCCGTCTGAGCCGGGGTGCCAAGGAGCGCGACAATGCCCCCATCTAAGGATGCCGTGCGCGACACCCGCGATCTGCGGGGCACCGTCGGCGCTTTGATCTTCGTCGTCGTCGGGGGCGTGTGCTGGTGGGATATCAGCCGCACGCCCTCACCGCAGGCGACGGTGTTCCCCGAGACCGTCATCGGGCTGATGGTGGTGTTCAGCGCACTGCTGATCCTGCGCAACCTGCTGGGCTACGCCGCGCCGGCGTCGATTGGCTCGGCCGGTTCGGTCGTTCGACGCGTTCTGCTGATCGTGGTGATGGTCATCGCCACGCTGGCGATGCCGTACTTCGGCTTCCCGATCGCCGCACTGGCCGCGTACGTGGCCATCATGGCCATTGCCATGTATGAACGCTGGACTCCGATGCGGCTGTGGCTCTATCCCGCGTCGGGGGTGATCGTGGTATTGGGTTTCTATTTCATCTTCAAATACCTGTTCCAGGTCCCGCTGCCCGAGCCTTCGCTGTTCGGGCCGCTGTTCTGAGCGGGGAGGGCTCATGCGCATACAGGAAATCCGCGACGCGGTGGCGCCGATTGCATCGCCCATCCGCAATGCGTTCATCGATTTTTCCAGGATGACCATCAGCGTCGTTGCGATCGTGACCGATGTTCAGCGCAATGGTGAGCAGATCATCGGTTATGGCTTTCATTCAAATGGTCGTTACGCGCAGCAGGGAATTCTACGATCGCGCCTTCTGCCGCGCCTGGCCGAAGCCGAGCCGGAGAGCCTGCTGGATGCGACGGGCGAGAATTTCGATCCGCAGAAGATCTGGCGCTGTTTCATGCACAACGAGAAACCGGGCGGGCATGGCGACCGCGCCGTGGCGGCCGGGGCTCTGGACATGGCGGTGTGGGACGTCATCGCGAAGGTGGCCGAACAACCGCTGTGGCGTCTGTTGTCCGATCGATACAACGACGGTCGGTACGACGATGAGATCGTGGTCTACCCCGGTGGCGGCTACTACTACCCGGGCAAGGAAATCGAAGGTCTCAAGGACGAAATGCGGCGCTACGACGAAGCGGGCTATCGCGTCGCGAAAATGAAGATCGGCGGCGCGGATATCGCCACCGACCAGGCGCGGATCGAAGGGGCTCTGGAGGTTCTGGGCGACGGGCAGCGCCTGGCCGTCGATGCCAACGGCAAGTTCGATCTGCCAACCGCGATCGACTACGCCAGAATGCTCGAACCCTACGATCTGTTCTGGTACGAGGAGCCGGGCGATCCGATCGATTATGCGCTGCAGGCCGAACTGGCCCGGCACTATGATCTATCGATGGCCACGGGCGAAAATCTGTTCTCGACGCAGGATGTCTGCAATCTCATACAATTCGGCGGCATGCGGCCCGACCGCGACTGGATCCAGGCCGACCCCGCACTCGCTTACGGGCTGACCGAATATCTCAATCTGATTGCGGCGACCGAGCGCCTTGGCTGGCCGCGGCGCCGGTTGATGCCCCACGGCGGGCACCAGCTCGCCTTGAACATTGCCGCCGGGCTGCAGATCGGCGGCACCGAATCGTACCCCGCGGTATTCCAGCCCTACGGCGGTTTTGCCGACGATATTCCGATCATCGACGGGCGCGTCCGGTTGCCGGACGCGCCCGGTATCGGCATGGAGCGCAAGCCGGTGATGTTCGACGCCCTGCGCAAAGCGCTCGAATTGACCGGCTGAGCGCGCCGAGTGCGCTAATCGTCCAGGTGTGCGCCGCGCCGGGACACCTCGGCCAGGGCCGACAGGTCCTTGTCGCCGTCGCCCGCCGCCATTGCCTCGGCCAGGCGTTCACGAGCGGTGGCGCCCATGGGCATGGGCACTTGTTCGGCGTGGGCCGCGGCCAGCGCCAGATCCACATCCTTGGCGCCGAGTGCCAGTTTGAAGCCTTCCGGGTTGTCGTACTCGCGCTTGCTCATCGCCGGGGCATAACCCTGGTAGGCCGGGGCGGCGAATACCGAGCTGGTTACGATCTCCAGGAAATCGCCGGGTTCGATGCCGTATTTGGCGGTGAGCGCGGCCGCCTCACCCATGGTTTCCACCGCCGACATGAGCATGTAGTTGGTCGCCAGCTTCATGACATTGGCCCGGTAGGGTGCATCGCCGGCCGGCCAGACCTTCGCGCCCATCGTCTCCAGCGCCGGCCGCGCGGCCTCGATGGCGGCGTTCGGTCCGGCGGCCAGGATCTGCAGCTTGGCTGCCTTGGCGATGTCCGGCCGGCCGAGCACCGGCGCGGCGACATAGGCCCTGCCGGCGGATTGATGACGGGCCGCCATGTCGCGGCCGGTCTCGACCGAGACGGTGGCCATGTTCACATGCACGGTGTTCTCGCCCATGGCCTCGATCAGGCCGTACTCGTCGACTACGGCCGCCAGCGCCGCATCGTCGGCCAGCATGGTGATCAACACGTCCGCCGTGGCGCAGTCGGCCGGCGAATCGGCCTGCGTCGCACCCGCTTCGACCAGCGGCTGGCACTTGTAGGCGCTGCGGTTCCAGACCGTGACGTCGAAATTCGCGTTGATGAGATTGGTGGCCATGGCGCGCCCCATGGCGCCGAGTCCGATGAATCCGATTTTCATGATTTGATCCTGTGTGATGTGGCGCCGCGCGCTGCGCGCCGCTGGAATGGAGGAATGACGTCCGAATGCTCAGATCGTGGGTTGCCAAACATGCGGCAGAAAGCGATAGCCCTCGCCGTCGGTCACGACATAGCCGATGCCGGGAAAATCCAGATGATGGCCGCCGACGAGTTCCTGCGACTCGGCCAGCTCGGCCATGATGCGGCGGCGCGTCTCGCGCGCCTGTGCGACATCGGTATCGAAGGCCACGCCCGCATCCGGGCAGGGAAACTGAATCTGCGGCAGGTGCACGATATCGGTCCACAGCAGGATACGATCGTGGCCGGATTCGATGCGATAGCCGGAATGATCGGGGGTATGCCCCGGCAACGGCACGCGCGTGATGCCGGGCAACACCGAGGTACCTTCCAGGTGCTGCATTTGCGCGCCGACTGCGGCGATCACGCGGTGGGCGGCCTGGAACTGGCCTTGCTGGGCGTCGGAGGCGCCCTCGGGAATCTCGCCGCCCCAGTAATCCAGCTCGCCCGCCGGTACCAGCACGGTGGCCTGCGGAAACACCGCGTTGTCGTCGGCATCGATCAGACCGCCGACGTGATCCGGGTGCATGTGCGTAATCAGCACCGTATCGATTGCGGACGGCGTCACGCCGATTGCTTGCAGATTTTCCAGCAGATAGGGCCCGGCATCGCCGGCCAGACCGCCGAGGCCGGTGTCGATCAGGATCTTCTGCGTACCGGTGTCCAGCAGATAAGCGTTGAGGGTGATGCGCGGCGGCGTCGGGCGCCGGCTTTCGGCGTGTAGCCGACGCACTTCGTCTTCATCGATGTTCTGCGGCAGCGCGAAGCTGGCCTCCATCTGGGCATCGAGTAGGGTGGTGAGAACAAAGTCGCCTATGCGCAGTTGGTGCACGTTGGCGGGTTGGGTTGTACTCATGAAGCAGGATCGGCCGTTTGATTGCGGGCCGATCAGTTGTGGGTGATGGGTTCCACGCTACAACACCCGGCCAGGCCATGCATTACGGCGCCGGCGATCGGCTCGCGCCGCCATCGTCCCGCGCTACTTGACGGCATCGGTTTCCAGTTCGGGCATCAGCACCACGCTTTCCTGCTCGTTTGGATCGGTGCGCGCGATCACCGCGCGGGCGGTTTCGCTGTCGCTGGGGTTGTAGGGCAGGTGCGGCACGTTCGCCGGGATATAGAAGAAATCGCCCGGCTCGACGACGGCGTGCTGCTCGAGATGATCGCCGTACCAGCAGTGCGACACGCCTTCGAGCGCGTAGATCGCCGTTTCGTGGTGTTCGTGCTTGTGCGCCCTGGCGCGGGCGCCGGGTGGAATGGTCACGATCTGCATATGAATGCCGGCCGCGCCCACCGATTCGGCGGACACGCCCACGTTGTAGTCTAGTGCCTGCTTGCCGGTGATGGTGTCGCCGGCGCGTACGACGCGGCAGGTGGGTTGATCGATTGCGCTCATATTGGCCCTTGCTCGACTGTCCAGGACGCCGATTCTAGAGGATATCGGCCGGCCGGACGTTGCGAACGATCAAGTCGGATGCTACCGATGTCGGGACGAGGGCCGGCATATCGGCCGCGAACGCGGATCGTGCGAATCTGCCGGCCATGGTTTGTATTGCAGGAGAAATCCGATGAGTGATTCGGTATCGAAATCGGGCAAGGCGGCCGGGATGGCCTTCGTTACGGGTGGCTCGCGCGGCATCGGCGCCGCCATCTGCCGGCAACTGGCCGCCGACGGCTATGCCGTGGCCGTGGGCTACGGGCACAACGAAGCCGCCGCGCAGTCGGTGGTGGCCGCGATTCGCGACGCGGGCGGCACGGCCGAGGCGGTTCATGTCGATGTCAGCGAACTCGACAGCATCGACGAGCGGATCGGCGAAGCCGAAGCGGCGCTCGGCCGCTTGTCCGTCCTGGTGGCCAATGCGGGCGTCACGGGCGAGACCCGGCGTGTGGATGAACAAAGCCTGGGCAATATCGAGGATGTGTTCCGGGTCAACGCCGTGGCGCCGATCGTCTGCGCGCAGGCTGCGGTACGCCGTCTTTCGACCCGTCACGGCGGCCAGGGCGGGGCGATCGTGATCATGTCGTCGGTGGCGGCCCATTCCGGGGGCGCGGGCGGCCTGGCCACCTATGGCGCCAGCAAGGGCGCGATGGAGACTTTCATTCTCGGTCTGGGCAAGGAAGTGGCGGACGAGGGCATCCGCGTCACCGGCGTGGCCCCCGGCATCATCGATACCGACATGCCGCCGGACGAGCTGCGCGAAGCGGCCGAGACTGCGGTGCCGATGCGCCGGCTCGGCAAGCCGGCGGAGATTGCCGACGCCGTGTCCTGGCTGGTCTCGGACCGCGCCTCGTTCGTGACCGGCGAATCGGTGACCGTTTCCGGCGGCCGCTAGCCGTTGCAAGTGCTCAGGGCTGGGGCAGCCGCCGGGCCGCTCCAGCCTTGTACAGGCCCAGCAGTGTGGGCCGAATCGACAGACGCACGGCGGGCCCGGCATGGCCGGTTTCCAGTTCGATCATGCGTTCGTAATAGAATTCGGCCTGCTCGATGTCGGCCTCGGCATCCCGAAGCCGCCGGCGGTGAAGCGGGTCGGGCGGGCGCGAGCCCAGATTTTGGCAATACGCCTGGTAGCGCTGGCGTGCTTCGTCGTAGGTCAGGCGCGCCGCGTTTTCACGCAAATACTTCATCCGGGTCGCGCGGTTACGCCGAACCATGAGGAATCGCAGCGCGATCAGAGCGCCGACCACCACCAATACGCTTGTCATCTCTGCCTCAGAGAACCCACACAAAGCCGTCGATCGTGCGTAATAACGGCCCCGGGGCGGCATAGTTAATACCGTTTCCCGGCAAAAGACACGCTTTATTTTCGCCGCCGGTGTGGCGGCCGGTCGGCGCCGTGCGCGACCGGCCGGATTCGAGTCTTTATCGGTCGTGAAACCGGGGGGTAGGTCTGGGCCCGACGCGGCGCCCCGGCCCCGTTCAGCCGCCCAGCGTTTCCTCGAATAAGGTCGACAAGCGCTTGTAATGACGGGCATCGGCGGCTTCGTTGTAGACCGGCGCGTCGAACGCGGTGTAGCCGTGGCCGGCGCCCTTGTACAGTTCGGTGGTGAAGTCCACGCCGGCCGCCGCCATGGCGGCATCGAGCCGGCCGATCTGTGCCGGCGGCATCAGTTCATCACCATCGGCGTGGCCCAGATAGACACGGCCCTTGATCCGGTCGACCACGCCGAGCGGGCTGTTTTCGTCGCCCTCGACGGCAAGCCGGGCCGAATGGAAGCCGGCGGCCGCGGCCACGCGTTCGGGATGGGCTGCCGCCATGCGCAGGGCGAACGCACCGGTCATGCAATAGCCAACCACGCCGATGCGGCTGCCGTCGAATTCGGGTTCGGCGTCGATCGTGGCGACCAGCGCCGCGAAGTCGCGCGCCTGAGCTTCCGGCGTCAGATGGCCGGCATATTCGAACAGCGTCGGCCGGACGTCTTCGTCGCGAAACGATTTCCCTTCGGGCACCACCGGACCCACGACGTCGCGGTAGTAGATGTTGGGCATGAGTACCGCATAGCCGTCGTCGGCGATGGTCTGGGCCTTGTCGTGATAGCAGGGCCGCAAGCCGCCGATGTCGGTGAACAGCACGACGGCGGGCAGGGCGCCGTTCGCATCGTCGGGTGTGAAGATGTGGGCGTCGATCGTGCCGTCGGTGGCGTTGATATCGATGGCGCGGCTCATGGGCAAACTCCTAATGAAATGAGTGGCATCACGTGGGTTATAGGACCATGTACCGGCATTCTGCAACGACCGCGCGGGCCTGCGGAGCCCGCGCGGTGGTCTCGATGCGGGCGGCGCGGCTCAGGCCGCGTGCATGGTCCGGCGCGATGCCGCGGCCCGTCGGCCGAGCCAGGCATCGACCGCGAAGCGCCCCGGGCCGGCGACGTAGAGCGCCAGCAGGCCGCCGATGATTGCGATGTTCTTGTAGAAGTTGATTTCGTTGGCGTACTGCTCGGCGCCGGTCATCGTCCAGTACGGGTGGCCGATGAGTGCAGTGCCCAACGTATAAAGCGCCATCAGCAGCGCCAACGGCCGGGTCGCCGCGCCGAATGCAATGGCAAGCGCAACCGGGACTTCCATCACCACGGCGATGGCCGCTGCGAGTACGGGTATCGGCGCGCCCGTGTGTTGCATGTAGGCCACGGTGCCGGCGAAGCCGACCAGCTTGCCCCAGCCGAAGAGCACGAACAGCCAGGCAATCAGCACCCGGGCGGCGAGCAGCAGCGGATCCTGGAAATACGATTTGTGCAGGAGAGAGTCGAACATGACGGGCCTCGTTGCGATTGTGGATCGGGCCGGCAAGGCCGGCTGTTTCATTCAAGTTAGGCGCAGGACGCCCGGATCGGAAGCCGGCATAATCTCAACACGGCGTTCTATTATGGGAACGAGGCGTGGAAGATCTTGATGATCTGTTCTATTTTTCGAGCGTGGTCGAGCACGGCGGCTTCTCCGCCGCGGCCCGGGCGCTGAAGCAGCCCAAATCGAAGCTCAGCCGGCGCGTGGCCGCGCTCGAGGCACGGCTTGGCGTACGGCTGCTTAATCGCGACACCCGAGGCATTTCGCTCACGCCGATCGGCGAGGCCTTCCATGCGCATTGCCGCACCATGCTCGATGCCGCGCGCTCCGCGTTCGAGACCGTCGAACAAAGCCAGGCCCAGCCGCGCGGCACGGTGCGCCTGAGTTGCCCGCCGGGGCTGTTGTATCTGCGGCTGGCGCCGTTGATCTCGGCCTTTTTGGCCCGTTATCCCGAAGTCAACCTGGAGATCGAGGCGGTGGCGCGACCGGTCGATCCCGTGCGTGAAGGTTTCGATGTGGCGTTGCGCGTGCGGCCGACACCGTTGGCCGACAGCGATCTGAACATGCGCGCGATCGCGGCCAGCCCGCATCGGTTGATCGGCGCCCCAGAGTTGGTGGCGCATCTGCCGGGCCGCGCCACAGCGCCCGAGCGCGTCGACTGGCCGGCGCTGAGCGAAAGCCGCCCGGATGGCCGTTATTGTTGGTATCTCGAGAACACCGCCGGCCTGCGTTGCGAGATCGCCTACCGGCCGCGGTTGGTGACCGACGATATGTCGACCCTGCGCCGGGCGGCACTCGACGGTCTGGGCGTGGCGCAGTTGCCGATGCTGTTCGTCGGCGACGACCTCGCCGCCGGCCGGCTGGTCAATGTACTCCCCGGCTGGGCGCCGCCCGACAAGCTGCTGCACGCCGTGTTCGCCTCGCGCCGCGGCCAGTTGCCGGCGGTACGCGCGCTGCTGGATTTTCTGGCCGAATCCATCGGGCCGAGCGATTTCACGGATGGATGAAGTCTGACAATGGCGTCAACGCGCGTTCGAGGCATCAGAGAGAGCCGGAACAAACACCGTTGCGGCCCGGCTCAGCGTGTTTGCCGCGATAGCGTGCTATGACGCGGGCAACGGCAATAGGATCTCGATTCTCGCCATAGTGCAGTCGTTGGCGCTCCCGCGGGTGCTTCGGGCGCTGGTGACGTCTGAGAGTCGACAATCGCGAGTCGCCCAAAGCGATATCTGGCTAAATCTTTAGTCTGATGTGAGGACTCCAAACGAGAAGCGAGCCCACTGTGTCGCGCGATAGGTGAAGAGGTTCGCTCCGGCGTCGTTAAACCAACATGAACAGCCTACGCATACAGCCTGAACAACCTCAGGTTGGACCTCTAAATAAATGCGTAGATATTTTAACCAATTGAAAATTAATAAATATTTTCTCTTCTCTTATACGTCGCGTTTCGACGAGACCGCTTCGTCGCGGGGGTCAAGACGTTCGCAACCACTGTCTGACCGTCGCTCGCAATGAGGCAGATCTTCGAACTCCGAAGGCGAACTCTTTGCGCTCGATCAGAGTTGACACCGGCAAAACCGGGTGCTCTATTTGATTCTCAAATGTGATCTAAATTCACATATGTGAATACAGCAAGTGCGACAGAGAGGAGACCTGGAATGAGAATCCAAAAGAAGTTGCTTGTGACCGCAGCTATCGCCGCGACCGTGCTCAGCTATTCGGCTGTCAGTTCCGCGCAGGGTAAAAAGATCGGTTTCAGCATGGTGACTCAGCAGTCGCCGTTTTATGTGCAGCTCCGTCAAGGTGCAGAAAGCGAAGCCCATAAGCGGGGCGATACGCTGGTGTTCGTCGATGCCAACGGCGATGTCACCAAGCAGAACAACGACATTCAGGATCTTCTGACACGCAAAGTCGGCGTGTTGATCATCAATCCGGTCAACCCGGATGCCGTGGCGCCTTCGCTGGCTGCAGCGAAACGCAGTCACGTGCCGGTTGTCGCCGTGGATCGCAACGTGCGAGGCAAGGTCGCCAGTTATGTCGGACGCGACAACGTCAAGATGGCCAATATGTCGGCCGAGGCGTTGATTAAAGCGCTCAAGGCCAAGGGAATCACGAGCGGGAATATCGTCGAAATTCAGGGCGATGCCGGCGGTACGGTCATGGCTGAGCGACACAAGGGCTTCCAGGACGCGGTCAAGGGCACGAATTTCAAGGTTATCGAAGGGCCGTATAGCGACTACATCCGCGCGAACGCTGTCGCTGCGATGCAGGACATTCTGCAAGCCCACTCGAACATCGTGGCTGTATTCGCGCACAACGACGATATGGGTATGGGAGCGCTTCAGGTGCTCAAGGAAGCGGGCAAAAACAATGTGCTCGTTGCAGGCGTGGATGGGCTGTCCGAGGCTCTGGATGCCATCGCCAATGGCAACCAGTACGTGGCTACGGCGCTTAACGACCCGAGGTATATGGGGCGTTTGACCGTCAAGACGGCTGAAAAAGCCGCCAATGGCCAGGCACTGCCGACGTTCATCAATGCGGGCACTGAACTCGTGACTAAGCAGAACGTCGCCGAGATCAAGCGTGATGGACCGTTCGGGCAGTACGTGCCCGCTAGCGCGAATCAGCCGAACGGCAAGGATTCGGTTTCCAAGTAATTCGCCCGGCGCGACGGCGGTCGTCGCGCCGCGTTTTTCGGACTTTCAATTCTCTTCAAAGGATAAAGACGTGAAAGCAGCCGTCATGCATCGACCGGGTGACATCCGAGTCGAAGACATCGCCATGCCCGAGGCCCGGCCGGGCCATGCCCGGGTCAAGGTGGCCGCCTGCGGCGTATGCGGATCGGATCTTCCCCGCATGCTGACCAAGGGGGCCCATGTCATGCCGTTGGTCTGCGGCCATGAGTTCTCCGGCTATATTGATGCGCTCGGGGAAGGGGGGGAGGATTTTGTCGAGGGTGAATTGGTCACCGTGCCGCCGATGATTCCCTGCATGGAATGTAACCAATGCCGGCGCGGCCATCCGTCGCGTTGCGTGGACTACGACTACTTCGGCAGCCGCCGCGACGGCGCTTATGCCGAGTACGTGAGTGTGCCGCTCAGCAATCTGGTCAAGGTGCCCCAGGACATGTCGCCGACGGCCGCGGCCTTCGTCGATCCTGCCGCCATTGCTTTGCACGCGATCTGGCAAGGCGAATTTCGCACCGGCGAGAGCGCTGCTGTTATGGGCTGTGGGCCGATCGGTTTGTTCGCTATCCAGTGGTTGAAGCTCATGGGGGCTGGCGACATCGTGGCTATCGACCTCGCCGAAGAAAAACTGGCGATGGCTCGTGAAGCTGGCGCAACACAGACCTACAGGGCCGATGAATTGGAAGAGGATTTGCCGGTCTGCCATTTGATCGTTGAAGCCGCCGGTGCGCCGGCCTCGATCGATCAAGCGATCCGCATGACCGGGCCGGGTGGTCATATCGTGTTCATCGGAATCCCGACAAAGGATGTGCAGCTGTCGACCCAGACTTTCTCTCATTTCCTGCGCCAGGAAATTTCGCTGCACGGGGCCTGGAACTCGTTCTCCATGCCGTTTCCGGGCGACGAATGGAGAACCGCGATCGACAAGCTGGCCAGTGGCGAGCTGCGCTGGGAATTCATGATCACCCACGATCTGTCGTTGGATGAGTTACCGGACATGTTCTCGCGCTTCGAGGCCGGGAGCGAGGTATCGGCCAAGGTACTGTTCCGCCCCGGCGGACCGGCGTCGGGCTAGGCCCGCGCACGAATGACAAGGAGGGCTGCCTCATGAGCCTGTTTCTTGGCGTCGATTTCGGGACCGGCGGTGTAAGGGTCGGCCTCTATGACGTGCAACAGCGTCGTCTGGAGAATGTTGCCGAAGCTGCCTACGACACCGATTATCCGGGGCAGGGTCGTGCCGAACAGGCGCCGGATGATTGGTGGCAGGCGCTGGGCAGGGCCTGTCGGGCATTGATGAGCGCGGCTGGGCGGCCCGCGGTCGTTGCCATGAGTGTGGCGACTACCGCTTCGACTGTCGTCGCTGCACGAGAGAATGGGCGCCCGGTACGCCCGGCGTTGTTATGGATGGACTGCCGCGCTTCCGTCGAAGCCACGGAGACCGCGGCGATCGATCATCCCATGATGTGTCCCGGTGGGGATGCGGCCGAGTGGCTTATCCCCAAAGCGATGTGGATGGCGCGCCATGAACGCGATCTGTATTGCCAGTCCGATCGGTTGTGCGAAGCCGTCGACTGGATCAACCATGCCCTGACCGGACGCTGGGTCGCCTCGCGTTTGAATGCGACCTGCAAATGGAACTACGACAGCAAACGGTGTCGTTTCCCGGCCGATCTCTACGAACAGCTCGATGTGCCGGAGCTCATCGACAAGTTGCCGGGCGAGGTGTTCGCCGTCGGTGAAGCGGTTGGCGAGATCACCGCGGAGGCGGCCGCACACCTTGGGTTAAACGGCCGGCCCTTGCTGGTGCAGGGTGGAATCGACGCCCACGTCGGTATGCTCGGAGCTGGCGCGACCGAGCCGGGCGATGTGTTGTTCATCGGCGGCACCTCGAACGTCCAGCTCATCCATACCGAAGCCGAACAGCCGGTCACCGGTGTCTGGGGGCCTTATGCCGATGCGCTGGTTGACGACAGCTGGCTACTCGAAGGTGGGCAGATATCGTCCGGATCGATCCTGTCTTGGTTGGCGCACACGATTTTCGGTCTGGATGACGCCGGCCATAGCGCGCTGATTGCCGAGGCCGGCAAGCTGACTCCGGCCGATTCGGGGCTGCTGGTACTGGATTACTGGATGGGAAATCGTTCGCCCTATCGCGATGCCAATCTGCGCGGCGCGATATTCGGTTTGTCTTTGCATCACGGTCGTGTGGACATGTACCGCGCGGCTGTCGAGGCAGTAGCGCTCGGCGCGGCGAACGTGTTCACCGCGCTTGCCCGACACGACATATCGGTGCGCCGGGTGATTGCGGCCGGTGGATTCCAAAAGAATCCACTATGGCTGGAAACGACCGTGAACGCGACCGGGTTGCCGTTCGATCTGGTTCCGCGCAACAACCTGACGCTGATCGGCACCGCGGCAGCGGCAGCCTGTGGCGGGCGGTATTTCGCGTCGCTGCGCGAGGCCGCGGCTTACGTTGCCGAACCCTGTGAGCGGGTTGAGCCGGATCGAACGGCGCATCGGCGATACGCCGATTTACTGGGACGCTACCAGGAAACCACCGAAAGAATGGGCGATCTGCTATGCAGTGCACGGATACCGCCCACATCTAATCGGTCAGTCGCATGAGTAACGCATCGAAAGACAACACCACGACTCGGCTTGGCACGGAAGAAACACGCGAGCAGCTCATGGTGCAAATCGCCAAGCTGTCGTATGAGCTGGAGCTCAACCAGAACGAGATTGCACGGCGTACCGGATTGACGCGCTGGCAGGTCGCACGGCTTCTCAAGGACGCGCGTGCTGCCGGGATCGTGCGCATCGAGATCTCCCCGCGTTCGTCGCGACTGCCGCACGAAGAAGCCGAGCTACAGAAGCGTTTCGGGTTGCACGAAGCCATCGTTCTAGCCGATCAGCACGACGACGATCTGGCGCTGAACGTGGTTGCCCGGGCCGCGGGGCAGTATCTGGCCTCGCTATCGCCAGCGCCTTCTCTGGTGGGGGTGTCCTGGGGCCGCACCATGACCAAGATCGCGTCCTGGTTGCCCGCGATGTGGAATGACGACGTGGACGTCGTGTTGCTCAACGGCGCGATCAATATCCGCAATGTGGCCGAAGTCACCAACAACGTGGCCGAGCGCTTTGCCCACGCCGGTAACGGCCGGGCAACGCTGTTACCGGTCCCGGCGGTCCTGGGTAGTTCGAATACGCGCGAAGCGTTGGAAGCTGATCACCTGATCGCCGATGTACTGCAAATCGCTGACCGGGCGCCGGTGGCGTGCATGAGTATGGGCGAATTGACGGATCGTTCGGTATTGGTCACATCGGGCTATATCGACGAAGCGCTACTCGACGAACTCGGCAGACGGGGCGCGGTGGGCGACATTCTGGGGCGTTTCATCGACGACGACGGGGCCATCGTCATGCCCGAACTCGACGATCGAACCATCGGTCTGCGGCCGGAAAGACTACGCGACAAGGAATTGGCGATCGGCGTCTGTGTAGGCGCCAGCAAGCACCGGGTAGCGCGTGCTTGTCTGCGTGCCGGCTATCTCAATGTCTTGATTACCGACGAGCCGACCGCGCGTTTTCTGCTGGAGTCCGACGATGGCTGAGCACGTGCTGGAACTGGATGGCGTGGCCAAGCGTTTTCCACCCAACGTGGTCGCGCTGCGGCAAGCCTCGCTGTTCGTGCGGCCGGGCGAAGTGCATTGCCTGATGGGCGCCAACGGCGCCGGCAAGAGTACGTTGCTCAAGGTCGTGGCCGGTGCGCACCGGGCCGACGAAGGCGAATTACGGGTCGACGGCCGGCGGCTCGATCCGCGGCATCCGCAGGATGCGGCCCGGGCCGGCATCGCCATGATTTATCAGGAACTGGATCTGGTCGGCCAGATGACGGTCGAGGAAAACCTGATGCTCGGGCGCACGCCGCAGCGCTGGGGGTTCGTTTCCCGCCGGGCGCGTCGCCGTATCGTGGAAGAAGCGCTGGCGCGCGTGGGTGCGACGTTCGGTCCGGAGGCTCGAATCGAGAGTCTGTCGATCGCCAATCAGCAGCTGGCGGCGATCGCCCGGGCCCTGACTGGCGAGGCCCGGGTCGTCGTGATGGACGAGCCTTCTGCAGCCTTGAACGAGACCGAACTGGCCCGGGTGTTCGAGGTGGTTCGCGAAATGACAGCCCAGGGCGTGGCAGTGGTCTATGTCAGCCACCGTCTGCCAGAAATTCGTGCCATCGGCGATCGGGTGACGGTACTGCGCAACGGCGAAACGGTCGATAGCTTCACCGTGGCCGAGGTCGACGACCAGGCGCTGCTCAAGGCCGTAGTCGGCGATCAGCCGATGGCCGAACGCGCCACGCGCGACCACAGCGCCCCGGAGCAGCCGATAGCGCTCGACATTCGCGAGCTCAATGGTCCGGACGGGCTGACGGTGCGCGATCTCAAGGTACGCCGGGGCGAGGTGATCGGGCTCGCCGGCCTGAATGGCGCCGGGCGGACCACTTTGCTCAAGGCGTTGTTCGGTGCGTTGCCGATGACGGGCGATGTGGCTTTATTCGAGCAGCCCTATCGGCCGCGTCACACCCGCGACGCCATCGCCCGGGGTGTCGGGCTGGTGCCGGAAAGCCGCAAGACGGAGGGGCTGGTCCTAGACAGTGCGATCTATCGCAACGCGAGTCTGGTGTCGATGCGTCATCGACGGCTCATCTGGCAGCAGGCGATGACGCAGCAGGCGCAACCCGTACTCGACGATCTCAAAACCAAATACGGTCGATTATCGCAACCCGTGCGCCAGCTTTCCGGCGGCAACCAGCAGAAAGTCGTGTTGGCGAAATGGGTGGTCGATGGCGTGCAACTGCTGTTGCTCGACGAGCCGAGCCGAGGGCTCGACGTCGGCGCCAAAGCCGAGCTTTACCGGCTGGCACGCACGCTGGCTGCCGAAGGCACGGCAGTACTCGTGGCGAGCAGCGAATTCGAAGAACTCTATCTCAACTGCGACCGGATCTGGGTCATGCACGAGGGCCGCAACGTGGCTTGCTTCGACCCGGCAGTGGCGTCGAGCGACGACATACAACAAGCGATAATTATCGGAGGAGAGCGTCAGTCATGACGACGTTAAGCCAGTCGCCGGCCAACACGCCGGCTGCGTCTTCGGCGGTGCCCGGTGCCGGCCGTCGCCTGCGCGCCGTGCTGAATTGGGCGATGCGCTACAACTTTCTGTTCATCTTCTTGCTGGCGGTCTGCATCGCGGCCTCGTTGTCCGACAATTTCCTGACCCCCGGCAATATCGCCAATTTGTTCCAGCAGGCGGCCGTCATCGGCATTCTGGCCGTGGGTATGACGTTCGTCATTCTGACAGCCAACATTGATCTGTCGGTCGGCAGCGTGGCCGCCTTCGGCGGCGTTCTGGTCGCGGTCCTGCTGCAAAGCGGGATGCCGGTGATCCTGGCCGTTCCACTGACCTTGTTGGTCGGTATGGCGGCCGGGGCGCTGATGGGGGCGATCACCGTGTTCGGCATGGTGCCCAGTTTCATCGTCACCCTGGCCGGGCTCGTCTCGTTCCGCGGGCTGACGTTTCTGGTCTCTGACGGTGTGCCGATCGGTGGATTGCCGACCGGTTTCAGTGGTTTCGGCTCGGCGGTCATCACGTTCGGCGAGTTTCGGTTTCCGGTGATGGGGCTTGTCTTCATCGGAATCGTGGTCGTCGCCGGTTTACTCCTGCGCTACACCGTGTTCGGCGAGCATGTGCTGGCCACAGGTGGCAATCGCGAAGCGGCCCGGTTGTCGGGCGTGCCGGTGCGCTTTGTCACGATCGCCGTTTTCGCCGTGTCCGGCCTGCTGGCCACGTTGGGCGGCGTGCTGTTGACCTCGCGGCTGTCGATTGGCCAGCCCACGGCCATGCAAGGGGCCGAGCTGGATGCCATCGCCGCGGTGGTGCTCGGTGGCACGAGCCTGTTCGGCGGGCGCGGCAGCATGCTGGGTACCGCGGTTGCAGTCATGTTGCTCCAGGTTATCCGCAATATCTTCAATCTATTGGGTCTGGGCTCGTTCTATCAGATGACGATCACAGGCGTGATCATCGTCTTTGCCATTCTTTTGAACCGGCTCATCGACCACTACGCAGGACGCAACTAATGGCTGGCAATGCAAACAGCGCGGCGGCCCGTCCCGCCACGGATGACACGCCGAGTTCGACCCCGCCCAATCCGCATTCGTTGCGCAACCCGGGTACGGCTTTGGGCATGGCCGACGTATTGCCGGTCCAGATCAACACGGCGGCCGCGCTTCGGCGTAGCGCTACCCTCGGTACGCGCCGTAGCGTGAAAAAGATCTGGCAGGTGGCTTGGGATCTCAAAGCGATTGCGTGCATGGACCTGACCACGCTGGCCGGAGACGACACGCCGGGGCGCGTCAAACGGCTGTGTGCCAAGGCCCGGCGGCCGGTGCGTTCCGATCTGCTCGAGGCGTTGGGCTGTGCCGATCTGGGGCTGACGACCGGGGCCGTCTGTGTGTATCCGACCATGGTGGGCCCGGCCGTCAAGGCGTTGTCCGGTAGCGGCATACCGGTGGCCTCGGTTGCCACCGGTTTCCCGGCGGGCCTCACGCCGCTGGCGCAGCGCCTCGAGGAAATCCGCTATGCGGTCGACCAGGGCGCGGCCGAGATCGATATCGTCATCACCCGCGAACATGTACTGCTCGGACAGTGGGATGCGCTCTACGAAGAAATCGCGCGGATGCGCGAGACCTGCGGCGATGCGCATCTCAAGGCCATCCTGGCCACCGGCGATCTCAAGACGCTGCGCAATGTGTATCGCGCCAGCCGCGTGGCGATGATGGCCGGCGCGGACTTCATCAAAACCTCGACCGGTAAGGAAGATGTCAATGCCGTGCTGCCGGTCGGCCTGACGATGTGCCGGGCGATTCGCGATTACCGTGAAGCGACCGGATACGCCGTGGGCTTCAAGCCCGCCGGCGGGCTGCGCACGGCCAAGGAAGCCCGGGTATGGCTGTCGATGATGCGTGAGGAACTCGGCCGCGAATGGCAGGAGCCTTCCCTGTTTCGTATCGGCGCCAGCTCCATGCTCGGCGATATCGAACGCCAGCTCGAGCATTTCGTCACCGGTCGGTACTCGGCTGCGCACCGCCACGGTCTGGCCTGAGCCGACCCGCGACTTCGGAAAATACATCATGAGTGCACCGTCCCCCACGATTCCCGAGCTACTCGATACCATGGATTACGGCCCCTCGCCCGAAAGCGCCGACCAGGCGCTGGCCTGGCTCGATCGGCATCAACGTCGTTTCGGCCATTTCATTGGCGGCACTTTCGTCGAGCCCACCGAGGGCGGCTATTTTCAAACCGTCGATCCGGCGACCGAAACCCCGCTGGCCGAGGTGGCACAGGGTAGCCCTGCCGATATCGACAAGGCCGTTGCGGCGGCCAAGAAGGCCTTGGGAAGCTGGTCGAAAACCCCGGGCCATGAGCGAGCGCGCCGACTCTATGCCCTCGCCCGGTTGGTACAGAAGCACGCACGTCTTCTGGCCGTGCTGGAATGTCTGGACAACGGCAAGCCCATACGGGAAGCCCGCGACGGCGATATTCCGCTGGTGGCCCGGCATTTCTACCACCACGCCGGCTGGGCTGATTTGATCGAGACCGAATTCCCCGGTCACCAGCCCGTCGGCGTCTGTGGCCAGATCATTCCCTGGAACTTTCCGTTGTTGATGCTGGCCTGGAAGGTCGCGCCGGCGTTGGCCGCAGGCAATACGGTGGTGCTCAAGCCGGCCGAATATACGCCGCTCACGGCGCTGGCTTTCGCCGAATTGTGCCGAGAAGCCGGGCTGCCCCCCGGCACGGTCAATTTCGTGACCGGCGATGGTGAGACAGGCGCTGCCCTGGTCGGCCATGCCGATGTCGCCAAGATCGCCTTTACCGGCTCGACGGCGGTCGGGCGCTGGATTCGTGAGCGTACGGCCGGGAGCGGCAAGAAATTGTCGTTGGAACTGGGCGGCAAGTCGCCGTTCGTGGTGTTCGAAGACAGCGATCTCGATGCCGCGGTCGAAGGCGTGGTCGACTCGATTTGGTTCAATCAGGGGCAGGTCTGTTGTGCCGGCTCGCGCATTCTGGTGCAAGAGGGCGTGGCAGAGCGCTTCCATCACAAACTGCGCGAGCGCATGGCGACCTTGCGAGTCGGCAACCCGCTGGACAAATCGACCGATATCGGCGCGATCGTCGATCGCCGTCAACTCGCGCGTATCATCGATCTGGTTGAGCGCGGCGTCGCCGAAGGGGCCAGCTGTTACCAGCCACCGATGGCCGTGCATGAAACTGGCTTTTTCTATCCGCCGACGTTGATTACCGATGTCGAGTCGTCCTCGTTGTTGATGCGCGAGGAAATTTTCGGACCGGTGGTCACATCGAGTACGTTCCGCACGCCGGACGAGGCAGTGGCTTTGGCCAACGACACGCGCTACGGTCTGGCGGCTTCAGTCTGGAGCGAGAGCATCAGCCGTGCGTTGGATGTCGCCGGTCAAATACAGGCCGGCGTTGTCTGGATCAATACCGCCAATCAGTTCGATGCCGCCGCCGGATTCGGCGGCTATCGCGAAAGTGGCTATGGGCGCGAAGGCGGTCGTGAAGGGTTGCAGGACTATCTGACGGCAGAACCCGTGAAACGCCGTAAAACCGAGGCCGCTCCCGCGCCCGTCGTGGCGGTGCCAGCCGCGGAGCCGGCGCCACCTGCCGGCATCGATCGGACCACCAAACTGTATATCGGCGGCAAGCAGTCACGGCCGGATTCCGGCTATAGCTATGCGGTTGCCGGCACCGAGGGCCGCGCCGTCGGTTTGGCACCGCTGGCCAATCGCAAGGATATCCGTAACGCCGTGGCTGCGGCTCGCAAGGCGGCCGGATGGTCGCAACAGAGCGCGCATGCGCGGGCTCAGGTCGTGTTTTATCTGGCTGAGAACTTGGACGCGCGCCACGCCGAGTTTGCCGAAATGCTGGTAGCGCACACGGGGCTGAGTCGAAGTGCA
Source organism: Salinisphaera sp. SWV1 (assembly GCF_052044155.1). Lineage (NCBI taxonomy): Bacteria > Pseudomonadati > Pseudomonadota > Gammaproteobacteria > Salinisphaerales > Salinisphaeraceae > Salinisphaera > Salinisphaera sp. SWV1. Next base: position 10,877 of record NZ_JBQDYE010000008.1, on the reverse strand, counting down.
GCCGACAAGGAAGTGGCACTTTCGGTTCGGCTGTTATTTCACTACGCGGCGCTTGCCGACAAATACGACGGGCGGGTTCATTCGACGGCGGTCCGGCACGCCACGCTGGCAATGAATGAACCGTGGGGTGTGTTGGGCATGGTCTGTGCCGATGCCACGCCGTTATCGGGGCTGGTTGGTCTGGTCGCGCCAGCGATCGCGCTGGGCAATCGTGCGGTGGCCGTCGTTTCGCAATCGCATGCGTTGATCGCTCTCGCATTGTATTCAGTGCTGGATACGAGCGATGTGCCCGGTGGCGTGATCAACCTGTTGTGCGGGGATCGCGAGGAACTGGCCGGGGTACTGGCGGCGCACGACGATGTCGATGCACTTTGGTGTGCGGCAATGAGCGTGGAGCAGCAGGCTGCACTCGAGGTGGCGTCGAGCGGCAATCTCAAACCGGTGACGGTGATTCCGTCCCGGCGCTGGTCCGAGGAGGCGATCACCGTCGTCGGCGCTTCACTGGCGCCCCAGGCAATACAGGTCAAGAATATCTGGATTCCCTATGGCGATTGAGCAGCGCGCCGGCGACTCATGTCGTCGCCCGATCCGGGCGGTCATCTTCGATATGGATGGCCTGCTTCTGGATACGGAGCAGATATATACCGACGTGACGCAGGACATTGTCGGGCCCTACGGCCATCGTTTCGACTGGACAGTTAAGCAGGACACTATTGGCTTGGGCGAGAGCGCTCTGGCCGAGCGTATTATTTCTGCCTTCGATCTCCCGATGACGGCGATCGATTTTCTGGCCCAGCGAGAGCCGTTATTGCAATCGCGTTTCGCGGCCGTGCCGGCCAAGCCGGGGGCCGAGCGGCTGGTGCGTCATCTGGCGGCCCACGATATACCGATTGCCGTGGGGACCAGCTCGTCGAGGGCCTTGCTCGAACTCAAATCCGGACCGCACCAAGACTGGTTTGCCCTGTTCGATGTGATCGTCACGGCCGACGACAAGGCGGTAGCCGAGGCAAAACCCGCGCCGGATATCTTCCGAGTGGCCGCTCGGCGCATCGGCTGCGACCCGGCCGAAACGCTCGTTTTCGAAGATTCGCCCTTCGGTATTCAAGCGGCCCGTGCGGCCGGAATGTCGGTTATCGCGGTGCCGGATGCGGCCATGGACCGGACACGATTCGAGGAGGCGAACGATATCATTAAGTCGCTACATGATTTCGAATCGACCAAATGGGCGTTACCATCTCTTGATGTCTAAGTGAGAGAGGGCGGGTTGCCCTCCGCTGCAATTGGACCTCTTCAATCAATATTGGCCTCGGCATATCGGTAGGCGAATATCGAGAACGATTGCGCTGAACTCACGCCGTTGATAAGCACGGTCGCCCGCTGCCGCTATAACCGCTGGCTTGTAACCGATGAGACGGCCACACTGCGCTAGGCGGCGCTCGACGGTCTGCGCGTATCGCAACAGCTAATCGTACGCGCGCTGCTGGATTTTCTGGCCGAATCCATCGGGCCGAGCGATTTCGCCCGCCGGCCCCCGGCGGGCGAGGTTAGCGGGCGTTCGGCAGAATGAGGTGGGTGCCGAAACCGGCCAGTGCGATGCCCACGAGCCGGTCGAACGCCGTGCGGACCCGGCTGAAAAGCGCCAGCGCCGGCGGCCGGCTCAGAACCAACGCGACAACCGCGTACCAGCTCGCCGAGATCAGGGCCATCATCACGACGGCCGCCAGACTCCAGCCGATCGAGGCCTGCGGCGGCATGACGGTGGCGAACAGGCTGGATACGAATACCGCGGTCTTGGGATTGGCCAGATTGGTGATCAATCCGGTGCGAAACAGTGCGCGCGCCGCAGGCTGGTCGTGAGCCCTCGGCGGGCCGTCGCCGGGGCGGGTCGAGGCGCGCAGCATAGCGAGGCCGAGCCCGATCAGATAAGCGCCGCCGACAAGTTTCAGGCCGATATAAGCCCAGGGCGCGGCCAGAAAAAGGCCGCGGATACCCAGAGCGCCGGCCAGCCCCCAGACGAGCGTGGCCGAGGCAATGCCCGCCACCGCGAACAGGCTCGCCCGGGCGCGATGGCGGGCGGCGGTACGCGCCACCAGCACGAAATTCGGCCCCGGTGATATCGCCGCCAGCAGCCAGAGGCTGCCGAGGGCTATGAACTGATGCATGGCTCGGCCCGGTTTCTCATCGAACGAACGATGCTTAGGCGCGATGGCGCCGGGAGAATGTGTTCCAGCCGAGCGTTAGCGCTGAGTTGGCAGGGTGGGGCGATATCGTCGAACGCCAAAGCTCACCGGCCGCTTTGGAGCGCAGCGGTAAAGCGGTCAGGTGCAGCGCCTTGTTGGGCGATCATTACCAATCTACCAGCTCACCGGAACCGCCACCTTCAGATGGAAAATCCTTGAAGTGGGGTAAATTATCTACTATAGGGAGCACTGCGTGCTGACATTGAACGTGTAACTTTGGATTGAATTCCTTACTTGGCAATAGAAACGCGTTCACGCTCCGAAGACCCATTCTCGGGATCTCCGAAAAAAGATGGGTGCCGCAAGTCTCGCAACGCATTCTTTGAGTCGTCTTCACCACAATAGGAGTGGGCGTTCCGTGAACCACTCTAACCGCTGTTGCAGGGTAAGCGGATGATGCAACATATGCGGCGCCATGAGCTGCTCGACAATCATCACAGTGACAATAGGCTTGCACGACCGGTTGCCCGGTGATCTCCAGGTCAATTTTACCGCAACGGCAATGCACATCTATTGTATTCAAGTTTTTCTCCTCTCAGTCCTTACTGACGCCTAACGTTTGGTTATGGTCGCCCCGCTCAATCAAAGCCGCATGCCGCCCGCGGCCTCGATGCGCTCGCCGTCGATCCAGCGCGCGTCATCGGACAGTAGCATGGCCGAGCGCTGCTCGATCGCGGCCGCGAATGGCTCGATGATCTCGATGAGATCGAAACCCTGTTCGAGCACAGGCATAACGCGTTGTCGGGCCTGTTGCGGGTCGATGTCGGCCATGCGATGGCGCGTCATCTGCTGATCCCGGAATGGCCCGGCTTGCTCGCCGCCCATCCGGGCCTGGAACTCGAACTGTCCGTCAGTGACGGACTGGCCGATCCGGTACGCGAAGGTCTGGATCTGGTCGTACGCGGCGGTCGCGTGCGGGACGCCCAGCTCATTGCCCGGCCGCTCGGCGATATGGCGATCGTCAACTGCGCCAGTCCGGGTTATCTGGCGCGCCATGGCACGCCGAGGTCCCCGGCCGATCTCGAAAACGGCCATCGCGTCGTGCACTACGTGCCGCGCCTCGGCGAGCCGCTGCCACGCTGGGAATACGTCAGCGACGGACAGACGCATGTTCTGCCGCTGCCGGGCGTGATTACGGTGAACAGTACCGGTGCGTATACCGATGCCTGCCGGGCCGGGCTGGGACTGATCCAGGTGCCGCGCGTCGGCGTGCAGTGGTTGCTGGACGCCGGTGAACTGATCGAGGTGATGCCCGGCCACCGCGCCGAGCCGATGCCGATCTCTTTCGTCTACCCGCATCGGCGCAATCTGTCGCGTCGCGTGCGGGGGTTCATGGACTGGCTGGGCCCGAAGATCCAGGCCTACTATCGGCTGGCGTGACGACGGAAACCGTCCTGGCCTCGCGGTGGTGCCGGGGCGCTGCATCGGAAATCGTGGGTAGGGCGGTATGGTGGAGATATCGGGCGCGGCTGCTTGCCGCCGCTTTTTTCGCCGACACGCGGATCGTGGTCGGCTACGGAGATCGACGCACATGCAGTTACGCGAAAGCAATATCCAGCGACTCCAATCCGGCGATGTCTACGACGCACTCATCGTCGGCGGGGGCATCAACGGTGCGGTCAGCGCGGCGGCACTGTCGGGCAAGGGCGTCAAGACAGCGTTGATCGACCAGGGCGATTTCGCCGGTATGACCAGCATGTGGTCGTCCAACCTGATCTGGGGCGGTATCAAGTACATGGAGTCGTACGACTTCAAGCTCGTGCGCGAGCTGTGCGTCTCCCGCAACCACCTGATCAAGCATTACCCGTCCACGGTGCAGGAAATCCGCTTCCTGACCACGATCACCCAGGGTTTCCGCTGGCATCCGCTGGTGCTCTGGGCCGGCACCTGGCTGTACTGGTTCTTCGGCAACTGCTTCACGAAGATTCCGCGTTTGCCGTCGCTCAAGCAGGTCAATAAAGAAGAACCGGTCATCGATACTCAGCCGGCCGTGGGCTGCTTCGAATATTCCGATGCCTTTCTGCACGACAACGACGCGCGCTTTGTCTTCAACTTCGTGCGCCTGGCGATGAACAGCGGCTGCGCAGCGGCTAACTACGTCGAATCCATCGGCGCCACCCGCGAGAACGGCATCTGGACCGTGCAGCTGCGCGACGTGATGACTGGCCGGGAATTCACCGCGAAAACCCGCACACTCATCAACGCCTGCGGCCCGCTCGCCGATCAATACAACCGGCTGACCGAGAAGAAGACTGAGCATAGCCATGTGCTGTCCAAGGGGATTCATCTCATCGTCGAACGGCTCACGCCCAACAAACGCGTGCTGGCTTTCTTCGACCAGGATGGGCGCCTGTTCTTCGCCATCCCCATGGGCAACCGCACCTGCATCGGCACTACCGACACGCGCACCGACGACCCGCATGCGGCGATCACCGACGAAGACATCGACTTCGTACTGGACAACATCAACGCCCGGCTGGCGCTCGACAAACCGCTGGATCGCGACGACATCATCGCCACCCGCTGCGGCGTACGTCCGCTGGCGGTGGAAAACAGCGGCGGCCAGGATCGGGACTTCCTGCAGCTCTCCCGCAAGCACGAGATCGATTCCGACATCGAACAGGGCTACATCAGCATCTTCGGCGGCAAGCTCACCGATTGCGTGAACGTCGGCAACGAAATCACCGACCTGGTCGAACGGATGGGCATCGAAGTCCGCTACCCGAAATATCGCTGGTACGGCGAACCGGTGGATTCGGTGCGCGACGAATTCTTCCATCAGGCCCGGCTCATGAACCTCGACGGCTACACCGACCCGGCCTCGTCCGAACCGCTGTCCACCCGGCTCTGGCGCCGCTACGCCGGCCATGCCATCGGCATTCTCGAAAACATCCGAGAAGACCCGCGCCAGGCCGAAATCCTCATCGAGGGCACCGAATACATCCGCGCCGAAGTCCGCCAGGCCGCGAGACGAGAGATGATCACCAAGCTCGAGGATTTCCTGCGCCGCCGCTCCAAGATCAGCCTCGTCTCCCGCCAGGACACCATCAAGCACTCTGCCGGCCTGCTCGAAGCTTGCGAGATCCTGTTCGGCGACGACGCGAAAAAACGCTTCGACGAATACTTCCGCGAGCACCCGGTAGTCAACGGCATCGCCAAGGACCCGTCGTCCGGCCAGGCCGCCGCAGACGATGCGCCCGAGGCGACCGACGTAGCCGACACCGCCCGCGAGCGCGAGCATGGGTTTGAGACGTTGAATTGGTAGGGGCCATCGGCTGGGATGATGTTTCGTGATCAGTGTTCATCCCAAGGATTAACCAGCGCAACGCCGAAGGGGTCAAAGTCCTTGGTGTTGCGGGTCGCAAGCGTTGCGCCGTGGTTAAGGCAGATTGCGGCGATTTGGGCGTCCGCCATTGAGGCGGGGCGCCCCGCGGCTTCGCTCGCGGCCACGCGCTGTGCATAGTGCACCGCAGCCTCAGCGTCGAACGAGAAGATGGCGCCAGCAAAGTCTTCTTCGAACATCATGGCGGCAACGCCGCCGAGTTGCTGTTTGCGCCGCCCGTCGGGCAGGCGCTCTATGCCATAGAGAATCTCGGCCACGGTGATCGCCGTGATGGCTATATCGTCTCGGGCACTTGTCGAGTCGATCCAATCTACAACGGGCGGGTTCGGCGCCGGTCGCATGAGTTCGGACAAAACGTTCGTACCAAGAACGATCATCTAGTCGAACTCGGCGGGCCGTGCTCGTTCAGTTCGTTTCGGCGCATCGATTTCCACGCCATCGGTGGCCGCGAACCGTTCGCAAATGCGGCTGCCCAAACCTCGCTGTCGGCGTGGTGCAGGCGCACGTTGCAGAATCAAGCGCACTTCTTCTTCCATGGAATGCCCGTGTTCGGCGGCCGTCAGCCGCAATGCGCGTTTCAGTTCATCGTCCAGATTGCGAATCGTGATTGAAGCCATGATCGCTTTTGATTGCATTGAAATCAATGCGGTCATTATAGCAATTCGACAGTCCGAGAATGACATCCAGATCTTGCTCACCTCCCGTTCGTCTCGGTGAGTAGATCGCGCCTTGCCGCGAAATATTCCCGAACGGAAATATTGCGGTTTTATTCCTGTTCGGGAATACTGTTCAAATATATTCGTTCGGATGTAAGTAGTGACGATCAGGAACGCGAAAGACTTCGGCCTCCAGATTCGCGAAGCCCGTCGTCGTGCAGGGATCACGCAGGGTGTACTGGCGGATCGTTGCGGCACCACGCAGAGCTGGATATCGGAGCTGGAAAACGGCAAGCCCCGCGCTGAGCTCGAGTTGGCTCTGCGTGTGCTGCGCGAGCTTGGCCTGGCACTACAGGTTGCAGAGAGTGCTGAGCCGCCAGCGACGCAGTCGAACAGCAATTTCGACGTAACCGATCTTGTCGGAATGCCGCGCTCGCACAAATCATCGAGTACCGATGATGGCTGAGCGTGTCACCCGGAGCACGCCGCTGTATTTCGGTGATCGTTTGATCGGTGTGATAGAGAGGTTGGCCGATCAAGGTCGGCTCCGTCTGACTTACGACGACAGTTGGCGGGAAATGCCGGGAGTTTGGCCCATCTCCTTGTCGCTTCCCATCTCGCGCCGGGTTCATACCGACCAGCGCCGCGAGACCCAGAAGCCGGTCGAGCATTTTCTCCGGGGGCTGCTACCCGACAACGAAGATACGATTAATCGATGGGCGCGCGAGTTCGGCGTGGGCCGGCACGACCCGGTCGCCATCCTGAGCGAGATCGGTGTGGACTGTCCGGGCGGGATTTCCTTCGTCGAGCCGGCCGGCCAAGGCTACGAAGAACCGCTCGACAACGCGCGGCTCGGCCATGAAATGCGATGTCTGCAAGAGTCGTTACCCTCGGCGTTGGAGGGCGACCACGGTCAGTTCTCTCTGGCCGGTGCCCAGGCAAAAACCGCCCTGCGAAAAACAGCGACCGGATGGGCCGTTCCGCACGGTGGCTTAGCCAGTACGCATATTCTCAAACCCGCCATGATCGGCTTGCCCGATCAGGCGCTCAACGAGCATTACTGCCTGGAGCTGGCGCGCCGAATCGGCTTGCCGGCGGTCGAATCGGAGGTCGTCGACTTCGACGACGTGCCGGTGCTCGTGGTCAAGCGTTTCGACCGCTTCGGCGCGGTGCCGAATCTAATACGGCTGCATCAGGAAGACTTCTGCCAGGCGCTTGGCGTGCATCCGCGCAACAAATACGAAGCCGAAGGCGGGCCGAGACTCGCGGATATGATGCAACTGCTCGATCGCCACAGCGGCGATCCACTGGCCGACCAGACACGCCTGTACCAGGCGGTACTCTTCAACCTGATCATTGCGGGCACCGACGCACACGCCAAGAACTTCGCGCTCATCTATCCGCCAACAGCCGGCTTGCCACGGCTCGCCCCGCTGTACGACATGAACAGCATGTACCCCTACGCCGCTCAGCGGCGTGACCTGCGCAGTTCGCTACGCTTCGCCGGCCATTACAAGCTGCGTGAAATCACGAGAGAACATCTGGTACGTCGAATCGATGGCTGTCGTCTGCGAGCGCGCGACATGGCGTCTATCCGGGATGAGCTGTTGGACACACTGCCTCAAGTTGCCGAAACGTTGGCGGCTGACGTGGCTGCGGCAGGCGTGAAATCGGACATTCCCGAGACGATTGCTGCCGGCGTAGGGGCGGCTTGTCGGCGTTGGCGCGGCAGCTAGATATCAGCGGTCAGGCGCTGTCGTAGAGATGCTTCTGGATCAAGACCCGCGCCAGGTCGAAATCCTCGTCGAAGGCACCGAATACATCCGCGCCGAAGTCGGCATCGCAAAGGATCCGTCGTTGGGACAGACGGCGGCCGACTCAGCCCGCGAGCGCGAGCATGGGTTCGAAACGTTGAACTGGTAGCAACGCTGTCTACAAGTAAAGCTTGTTTAACTAGCAACGAGCTAAGTAAACGAAATCGCGAATTGCTTTATTAGCGTGGCTATCGCTACGCTTCGGCGATGATCGATGAAGCCGATGCTGCAGCCCGAGCCGGCCGCTACCGCGAAACCATCGCGGGCGGCGAGACAGTGCGCGCGTTCGTACCCGCCGATTTGCCGCCCGAGCCGCCGATCGATGTGCTATCGCTACTGGAACCTTTCGCCAGGGCCCAGAGCGCGATCGGGCGCCTCGACGGCATTACGACGCTGCTGCCTGGCGATGATCTGTTTCTCTACATGTATGTGCGCAAGGAAGCGGTGTTGTCCTCTCAGATCGAGGGCACGCAGTCCACGTTGAACGACCTGCTGCGTTTCGAAAGCGACGCCACTTCCGGCCAGCCGATCGACGATATTCGCGAAGTATCGAATTACGTCGACGCCATGCTCTACGGCCTTGACCGCCTGGAAACACTACCTTTGTCGCTCCGCTTGATGCGCGAAATGCACGCGCGGTTGCTCGATAGCGGCCGCGGTGCCGCCAAGAGCCCCGGCGAGTTCCGGACCACGCAGAACTGGATCGGCGGCATGCGGCCCGTTAATGCCCAGTTCGTGCCGCCATCGCCCGACGACATGCTGCAGTGCCTGGACACGTTCGAGCGTTTCATTCATGAACAGGAGTCGCGCTTGCCTACGCTGATCAAGGCCGGACTGCTGCACGTTCAATTCGAGACGATTCACCCGTTTCTGGACGGCAACGGACGCCTCGGCCGCCTGCTGGTGACGTTGTTCTTATGCATGCAAGGCGAGATGAAGCGGCCGCTGCTTTATCTCAGCCTCTATTTGAAAACCCATCGCGAACGTTACTACGCGCTGTTGCAAGACGTTCGCGAGTACGGTCTTTGGGAAGACTGGTTGACGTTCTTTCTCGAGGGTATCGCCGAGACCGCGAACCAGGCGTTCGATGCGGCGAACCGCATCGTGCGGCTATTCGAAGCCGATCGTGCGGCCATCCGGAACAACGATGATCGTGTCGGTTCAGTCCTCCGAGTGCACGAGGCCATGCAGCGCTTGCCGTTCGCCAACACGAAGCAACTCAGGCGCGCGACCGGATTGTCAGCCCCGCCGATAAACGACGCGCTCAAGGTGCTTGAACGCCTTGAAATCGTGAGTGAAGTCTCGGGGCGCCAGCGAGGGCGGGTGTATCGGTATGATGCCTTTATGGACATTTTGAGCGAAGGGACCACGCCGCTGTAGCGAGCTTCGCGAAACGTGAAACAGCCTCTCGCTTATCAGTAGGTGTATCAATCGCCCAGGGCGAATTCGAGAACAGCCTGCTTGTCTTGATAGCTAACAACGGACGCTTCGGCCTTAGCAAGAAGCTCCCGTGCTTCCTCGACTGCCCTGCTTCGCTTTTTATCGTTGTTCGTCCCATCGACGGCGAATAGGAAACGACCTGCAAACAGGTGACGGCGCCGAATCTCGGCCAGTCGAAATTGCCAACGATTGGCATGTTCCAGAATGGCGCTAGGTGTCGTTTGTCCAAGGTTGAGCGGTTTCATCGCCTTATGCGCTTTACCGTCACGTTGTTCGACGAAGGGTAGCTCTGGCGTTTCGAACTCGTCATTACCTAGGCGAGCTTGCGTGAAACGCCCGCTTATGCCGACTTCCTTGAGCCAATTGCCAATACCGCGTGCCAGCTTCGCTTCACGCTGTTCCGGTGTGTGGAAGCTACGGTGCACGTAATACTGGTGCAGTGCCGCGAGTTTGCTTTCCGGGTGATCGGCTAAAGCGACCCGCGGTTCGCTGAAGCGGATGATGCTTTCGCGTGGTCGGATCAGTTCTTCGAAAATGGCAGTCGAGTCGCCGTTGTTGCCCGTGTCGGCCGCAACCAGGCTTTATAGCCTCTTGAGTTCCGCATGCAACTCTTTAACCGATTGTAGATACAGACGGCTATCAACATCATCGAAGAAATTTGTGATGCGTCTGCTTCGGCGCGTTTCGAGCTCGAACCCCAGGAACGCTTGCTCGGCCGCGAGCAATACAATGCCCACGTTCGCGAATTCGCCCGTTTCCACGAGCGGCGCGAAACGTACGATGGCGTACTGGCAGGCAATGCGGTTCATCGGATAGCCCAGAAATCGTCGGACTCGAAAGCGGTCAGGAGCGCATAGGCTGCGGACCAATCGAACGCCACCGGGTCGAGCTGCTCGGCGTCGAGGTAGCGCCATTCATCGGGGATCGATTCGACAATCGCGTCCCAACGCCCCATGGTGGCGATCATACGCTTAGCGTACTCGGCCCGCGTGACCAAGCCATCGAACACGGCAGGTGCTTGATCGCGGAATACGTGATCGATAAAGAAATTGGCCGACGTCACCGTGTCATCAAGGGCAACATTGTGGTCGATCACGACCAGTTCCTGCGCGTCCGGGGCCCAGAACAGGTTCGGGTTGCCGCCGTGTTCGGTCAATGTGCGATCGCCGTTCTTAATCCACTAGTCGAAAAGAAGAACGTCTTGTCTCATCTTCGGCGGGACCAACTGTGCCGATTGACAGTTCAATTCAGTGCCGCGCCGTCTTTTCGTAAACGGTCCACCAACCCCATCCTTCCGGCGGCATAACCGATAAGCCAATCTCTCCGCTGTCGCTATTGACGGAGAGATTGAGATGTCGGAGACAAGGAAATACTGGTCGCAGCA